>JAEORJ010000057.1 GCA_016840945.1 Candidatus Gerdarchaeota archaeon | reverse complement strand
AGAGGAATGGCATTATTACAATATGAACAAGTATTAACCATAAATATTGGTGCAATCATTGGTGGAGTAATTTGTGATAAATTTACTTTTGGGCTAAAAGCAATACCCATTTACATAGTTATCTTTTCACTAATAGCGCTTGTTTTGACTATTATTGCTATTAAAGAGACTAATAGTAAATATTTGAAGAAAAAAATGTTAGGTGGAACATCGTTTAATTAAAACAATTAATTACCCAAATACCAACTTCCTCTTTAAGGTCTAGAAGGTCAGTTTGAGATTGGTGCTTTTAATAAGAAATACTATCTGATAATTAACAAAAGAAAAGATAAAGGAAGTTTACTGAAAAAAGGTGGGCGATTAAAAGAAGATATAATTTATATTGAAGAAAAAAAGAGGATATTAAGAGAGAAATGTCTGGTAAGAAATTAGAAAAAATTAAATCAAAATTTGCAGATGAACGAAGCAAAGAAATACTATTTGTTTCTCACTGTTTATTAAATGAAAATACAAGGTATTTTGGCGGAGCTTTTCAGAAAAATTTCAGTGAAGATTTAGTTGAACAAATCCATGAAAAGGGATTTGGAATAATTCAGCTCCCGTGTCCTGAGCAATTAGCTTGGGGAGGAATACAAAAACCGCTTCTTTGGTTTGGAGTTGATAATAGAAAAACAATCATTTACCCTTTTAGACATTTAATTTATAGATTATTTATTATACATACAAAACGCATTTTCTCCAAGATTACCAGACAAATAATTAAACAGATCAAGGAAAATCAAAAAAGCGGTTATATCGTTCAAGGAATAGTTGGTGTTGGAGGATCACCTACGTGTGGTGTTTATTCTTCCATAGATATCTCGAGAATAGATGATTTTGCCCATCTCTCCATTGACAAACTAGATAGAACAAAGTTGAATGAGTTATTCTATTCAAAATTTCTCCAAGAGGGTCCAGGTTTATTTATCAAAATACTGAAAAGAAAATTACTGAAAAAGAAAATCAATATTTCATTTTTTGAATTTGATTTGAAGAAAGAAATGGTTGGTCAAAAACAAAAGCTGTTTTAATAAGAAAACAACTTTTAGGAAAAAATCGTAGAATACACAACACCTAATTCTTCTATAGCGATTAGAAGACATTATCTTTTTAACAAACAGAATAAGTTATACTTTTTCGAAATTTTGATTATAATATAAGATAATTTGGAGGAACCAATCACAATGAGATGAGAAACCTTAAGTTTTCCTTATGATAATTCTATTTAGGTGGATGGTGTTATTTTGATAAATAAAAGAATCTTTTTCTCGATTTTAATCTTTATCACATTAATTAATGCTGTAATGGTAATGAAAGTAGAAGCGAATGATTCCGAGTTATCATTAGAAGAAGTTACTATAGTTTATACCGGAGGAGATAGTTTCACTGCGGGAATAAAGGATA
The DNA here is from genome assembly GCA_016840945.1 of Candidatus Gerdarchaeota archaeon. The sequence continues at coordinate 2,761 of JAEORJ010000057.1, read as the reverse complement.
ATATCTTATTTGTTTCAGATATGGATTATCGTGGTTTAAGAGTTATTAATATCACTGACCCAATTTCTCCTCAACTCATCGATTCATATCTTGTAGACAATCCTCACGGAGTTGCTCATTGGTTTGACATAGTTGATGAGATATTGTATTTTGCCGATTTTGGTGATGGGTTAGAAATAGTCGATATTAGCAATCCTTCTCAGCTGTCGAAGATTGCTAATTGGACTGATGGCTTTAATGTTGATAGTGTAGTGGTAAGTGGCACTTTTGCCTATACAATAGGTTTTGAAGCAGGGGTCAGAATATTAAATATCACTGATTTTGAAAACATAACTAAAATTAGCGAGTATAAAATAACCGATAATAATTATGCATCGATATTTCTTGTAGACGATTATCTCTATATCAGCGAGATAAATAACACTGATAGAGTTATGAAAATCATTGATGTAACAGATCCAACAAATCCTACACTTGCAAATGAAATCGTCGAAGTGAGTATGATTTTTGGCTTTCAAGTTATTGATGACATACTGTATATCGGTTCTGCATCGGATGGAATTCTGATTTATAATGTAACTGATCCTGCTCAACCAGTATTAATGAACCAATATACTAGTAACATTGACCTTATAGGCGGATTAAGCGTTGTTGATGACTATCTCTACACAGTCGATTTTACTCAAAAGAAGATCAAAGTAATCGATATTAGCAATCCCTTTTCACCAGTTTTAATTAAAGAAAAGGAAGGATTCACCGCGCCATCTGAAATTGTCGTAAATGGGAATTATCTTTATGTGTGCGATCATGTCGGAGGTGTGCATATAATTAGGATCTGGTCTGAGCAGACTACTTCAACTGTCGATGCATCAGCAGTCATTTTATCAGTATTATTGATAGGATTAGCAATTGTAGCATGTAGGAGTGTTCGTTTACGGAAACGATAACTATTTACTGTTAGAAATAATAGCTGGTAAAGAAGTGAATGAATTATTTCTAACATAAAATTCTCCTGATTAAATTGAACTTGGACCATATGCAATAATTGCTCGAAGATAATTTTTGGTAGCAAATGTTATAAGAGAAGAATTAGTCATCACTTTTGTTAAAAGGACTAGTAGCCTAGCATAGTTAGACACACTGAAGAGGTACAAATCCACATTTGAACATCTCAGCAAGAGATTCAATAAAAAAAATTAGAAAGCTAATTTTCATTAGCTTTTGAAATGATTTTATATGAAATTTTTTTCTTAATCTTACTTATTTAAATCTTTGATTATTTTTGGTGTAATAGCTTTTAGATCATTTTTCAAAGTAGAAATTAATCTTCTAGTTATTTCTTCCTTTATATTAAATAGTCCATCCATATATCGATACGCACAGATTTTTCTTACATCTTCAACATTTTTAGCTGAATCTTGTATCAAATCATAATCCTCAATGATTCGTTTAGCTTCTTTTGAGATAATATCCTTGATTTTATCAACAAATCCTTCTTCTTTGATAATAATTGGTACCATTGTTTCAATTCGTTTTCTCAGAGCGTTGTTGAATTTAGTTAGATTGTTATTAGCAATTATTTTGATGTTAGCATCTGAAATATCGATTAATTCTTTAGCTAACCTTGGTATTAAATCATCAATCTGTAGAAGGTTATCAAGTTCATTATCGATAAGTACTGCTTGACTACAAGTTTCCTTATGAATCAAGCATTTTGCAAAAAGTATTATCATTGCATCAGCTTTTTGACCTATTGAATCTTCAGAATAAAAAGTAAATTTCACTCTTAATTTATTATTATAGTCGCCCTCTGTAAAACCGGGATATAGTAAAAAGTTATTCATTTGATTTTTAGGGATATCTTTAGTTATAGGTGATCCAAAATGTTGACCATTTACAGATTTTGCTATTACTACTTTTCGAGTGCTAACATTAAAGAGTCTTCTTTCTGTTATTTTACATTTTATAGGTCCATTAATAAAACCCCACCTAATAGTTGTAGTACAATTTTCAAGTGGACCATTCATTTTATCAAAAATTTTAGATTCTAAACCTAATTCTTTCATTCTTCTTATCAAATTTCCAAATTGATTATTGTCAATATACTTATCTAAAAATTCTGATGGTGAGTTATCAACTAATAAATTACCTATTAATGGTGATGGAGTTATGTTAGGATGAACTTCTTCGTCAGTATATGTTACAATCCCCTCATTTACAAAAAGAAGTTGACCTAAGCAATCATTAGTAGATGGTAATAAACCCGTATAAGGTGTTAAACAAAGAAATGGTTCATTTAATTCTATTGTTTTGCTTTTACTATTGCTATCTAAATCATTTAATGTTATTGTTACTGTTCTTTTGTATGCATCGGTTTCAGTTTGATCAATTTTAAAATAAACGATGACTTCTTCCTGATGTTCGCCAAGACGTAATTCTTTCGCCGCATAAGTGCATGTATCAGAACCCGAGGGATTTGAATAACTAAAAGTAAATTTAGGATATTCAACATGGTCTACATAGTCAATATTCATAGTTTTTCTAACCAATAAAGTGATTACATCAATTAAATTAGCATCTTGGTCAATAGACATGTGAGTTACATTGCTGTCACACAAATCATAGTAGTTATTATAACCACATTTGTATTTGAAAATGATACTATATTTATCGACGCGTTTAGCTCCTTCAATAGTGCTTTCGTGATAAATGGCATCAAGAATCTCTAAATTATCACAAGTAATCCCTCTTTTGGCACCTT
>JAEORJ010000056.1 GCA_016840945.1 Candidatus Gerdarchaeota archaeon | reverse complement strand
TGTCAGTAAGATTGAACACGCGTTTGCAATTACTAATTTCGATCGTATTTTAAATGAAAGTGACGCTATTATGGTTGCTCGTGGTGATTTAGGTATTGAAACCTCAGTTACCAAATTACCTATCTTGCAAAAACATCTGATTACTAAATCTAACAGAGAAGGAAAACCTGTAATTACTGCTACCCAAATGTTGGAATCTATGACAAATAATCCCAGACCAACTCGTGCGGAAGCAAGTGATGTAGCAAATGCTATTTATGATGGTACTGATGCAGTAATGCTAAGCGCTGAAACTGCTGTAGGAAAATATCCACTAGAAGCAATTGAAATTATGAATAAAATAGCCTTAAATGTAGAAAAGGAATTGCATTGGCGTAACTATCCCAAAGTGAAATATGATGGTAAAGATGAAATCTCAGAGAATTTAGCTTCTGCAGCAGGCATGCTTGTGGAAAATATGCCTATTAAAGCAATTATTGCTTTTACTGAGGGAGGATTTAGTGCAAAAATTATAGCTAAACACCGCCCAAAAGCAAGGATTTTCGTTGCTACACCAAGAGTTAGAGTTATCAGACAATTAGGGTTGATTTGGGGTTGTTATCCATTATTGGTAAAAGAATATCAAAATACTGATCAAATGGTTGTAGAGACTGTTGATGTTACTAAAAAATTAGGTTATATTAAAGATGAGGATAATATAGCAATCATCTCAGGTTCAGTTCTGTCACCAGGTAAAACTAATCTTCTAAGAGCATATAGAGTAGCTGATTTACCATCACCGAAAGAATATAATGCGATTATTTAACAGAATCAATTTGAGCTTAATTCAGTTATTAATTTGCCTAATTCTATTTGCTTTTCCGTATCCTCTAAAATTTGATAATAGGTTACTAGATCTCTAATAAAGATTCTAGCTTGTTTTCCTTCATTTAATTGAGCCATTTTCTTCGCATGGAAAATTAGATTGCTACAGAGTTGATATTCGTATTTAGAGGGATTTTCCTTTAAGAGATAAGCATTCAACTCTATACCAAAGAAATCCATAGGAATTTTTCCAGGTGTAATCAATCTGTGAATTTCTTTATCAAATATTGATCGCTGTAATTTAATTACTAAATCTTGTTTTAGTGCTTTGTTTAAAATATCCTGGATATCACTTAGGGTTTTATTACCCATTGTAACAGGAATGAATATATTTATGTGTAAATCAAGGGCTAAAAACACTTTTCCAGTTTCTGTTTTTGATTTGAGATGTTTTTCTTCAGATGGAATAGTTATCTCAATTGTTCTATCTAAACTATTTTTCTCCTTTTGTAATTTTAGTAACGAACTAGCACTGTTTTTACTAAAATCTATTTTATCCCACAAATAATCAAGCCCTTCAAAAAGTGTTCTCTTCAATTCTTTGGGATTTCCAAGAACCTTACTTGATGTTTCAAATTCCATTGTATAGAGAAATTTAAGTGGATTAGAAAATTCAATTTCCTTCATCTGAGCAGTAATTTTAATCGGTTTTTTATCAGACAATTGATAGAAATTTATTTCTGTTTTCTGTATATTAATTATAAATTTCAATGTAGGAATTTCTTCAACCGTTATTGCCAATTCTTTTAATGTTTCAAAATTAACCTCTTCTTCCAGGTAAAAAACTAAACCAAGTATCTCAAGCTGATATGGAAGCATATATTGTAAAGATTTAAGCTGATTAATTTCATCCTCGGATAATTTTAGTTCATTTATTGAATTGTTATCATTAGATGGAAAATGAATTGCATTAATAATACTAATTTCACTATTTTCTGTATCAATTGAACCAAGTAAAACACTGAATTTTACTTTATTATCTTTTTCTAAATTAATGCTCTTTATTTGAGCCATCAATTTGTTGTCTATAATTAAAGCCATTAAAATTACCATCTAAGATACAATTAGAAGATTTTTTAAAATTGCTGTAGAATAGCTAAAAATAATTGAACATTACTTAAAATAGCTTTAAATAAAGTAAAAAAACAGATAAATTATTAACATCAGACTTTTACTATAAATAGAAAAAAAACATTTAACTTCACAAACCAGAGTTGAAAATATATGAAACGAGTACTTGTTATTGGCGCAGGTGGTCAGATTGGTAGTGAATTAGTTCCTTATCTTCGAAAGAAATATGGGAGTGAAAATGTTATTGCTACTGGTCGCCAAACTCAACTTCCTGCAATTTTACGAGAAGGAGGTCCATGCATTTACTTGGATGCATTGGATCAAGAGTCACTCAAAAGAGTGATTTATGAGAATCAAATAGATCATGTCTATCATATGGCATCAATTTTATCAGCAACAGGAGAAAAAATACCTCAAACTGCTTGGGATATTAATATGAATGGTTTGATCAATGTTTTAGAAGTCTCAAGAAAATACGATGTTGAACGAGTTATCTGGCCAAGTTCAATAGCAGCTTTTGGTCCATCAACTCCTCGAGATAATACCCCAAATGAAACCATCCTCCAACCTTCAACTATGTATGGTATCACCAAAGTTTCAGGCGAACTACTAGCAGAATATTATTATAAAAAATATGGTCTTTTAACACTTTCAATGAGATTACCAGGCATTATTAGTAGTGAAACTCCCCCAGGTGGTGGAACAACTGATTATGCTGTTGAAATCTTCTATGAAGCTATTAAACATAAAAAATACACCTGTTTCTTACGAGAAGATACAGTCTTACCAATGATGTATCAACCAGATTGTCTAAAATGTCATATCGATCTTGCAGAATCAGACCCATCAAAATTCAAGAGACATGTCTATAATGTTACAGGTATGTCTTTCTCAGCAGGTGAATTAGCAGCTGAAATAAAGAAACACATCCCTGAATTTACTGTTGATTATAAACCGGATTTCCGTCAAGAAATTGCTGATTCTTGGCCTAGAAGCATTGATGATTCTCTTGCTCGAAAAGAATGGGGCTGGAATCCAAAATATGATCTTGCATCTATGGTTAAGGATATGCTTGAGAAATTAGGTAAAAGACTAAAATAATTCATTTTAATATAAGAGAAGCAGAAAGCTTCTTTTCTCTTTTTTATGTTATTTTTCTATAGTGATACAAATGGATAGAAAAGATGTTGTTCGTGAAGGGTACAATAAAGTAGCATCAAAATACCTAGCAATGAGAAATGAGCAATTAGAAGAAATGAGCTTCTTACCTGAATTCAGTTCTTTAATTCCTACAGATGGTAGAGTTCTAGACGCTGGTTGTGGTGGGGGATTACCTTTTACAAAATATCTTAGTGATTCTTTTGAAGTTATTGGAGTGGATATTTCAGAAACTCAGATAGAATTAGCTAAAAAGAATGTTCCAAAAGGTCAATTTTATCTAAAAGATATGACCCAATTGGATTTTCCAAATGATTATTTTGATGGTATACTAGCCTATTATTCAATTATTCATATCCCTCGAGAAGAACATGAAGATTTATTCAAAAATCTATTTCGTATGCTGAAACCAAATGGTGTAGCACTATTTAGTTTACATAGTTCAGATGACCCAGAATCTTATGAAGAGGATTTCTTTGGCGAAGAAATGTATTGGAGTGGATTTGATGCAGAAACTAATTTAACAATTTTAAGAAAAATAGGTTTCAGAATTATCTGGTCTAAATTAGTAAGGGATAGTTTAAGCGAAAATGCAAGCCATCTATTTGTTTTGCTTCAAAAAACTA
>JAEORJ010000055.1 GCA_016840945.1 Candidatus Gerdarchaeota archaeon | reverse complement strand
TTTAAATAGATGGATTGATTTTAAATAAATTGTGAGGTAGTTAAAATGACTGAGCACAATAAAATTGATCTTAAAGGTATTACTTTCCATGATGTTCCAATAGATGAGTGTGTTGATAAATTAACATGCAGTCAATATATTGCAGAACAAGATGTTAAAGAAACGATTAAAGAAGAAATTCAGGAAAAGAAAAATAAAAATCCTATTCATATAAAAGAAAAATATAAATTTAAAAGATTCGAAAGGAATGGCAAGGTTATGAACATTACCAATGAAGTCAAAAATCAAAATGTAATTGAAAACTATAAGAAGTCAAAAACAATAAGGCATTTAATTGTTGCAACCCTTCTTCAGGGTGGAAGTTATACTTGTAATGGTATATTAAATACAATAATGGAAAATAAAAATTTCGATCCTTCATCATTAGTTCATATAGTAAAAGGAGTTCTAGACATTAAACAAATTCAAAATAATATTTATCTCCTTTGTTCAAAAACAGAACTAGGCCAAAAATATCTTATTAAGGAATTATCAAATAAAAATATTCACTTTCCAAAACAACCCAATATTTATTCACTTACTAAAGAAGGATTAAACCTCACATTTGAAGAAGCAATTGAATTAGCCAAAGAAAATCCACAACATTCAAAAAGGCTTAGAAGTGAAAAACAGTCAATGGAACCAATAATTAGAAGACCGATTCGAGAAGTATTTGTTACCAAAAAAGAATTTCAAGAACTTAAAGATGAAGTCAATGATATTAAACTTACATTTTCAACAGATTTTTCAAAATCATTCGATGAAGCAATTAGGTACGTCGATCATATCAAAGAGACATTAGAACACAATTTTAATTTTGAATTGCATAATCAATTAACTAAGGCTATAAATGAACTTATGCAATTTATAGAAAAAGATAAAATAGTGACAATAACTAATCAAAACCCATCAACTATCAAAGTAGATATTCCCACTGATTTCAAATTTCATTTTAACTTCACTATCGGAGACAAATAAAATGGATTATGAGGAAATCACTTTAACCTTTATTGCATCAACTGAAAATGCCTTATTACTTTCTGACGGTAAAATGCAAGGTTGGATACCACTTCAATATATTAAAGATCCACCAATGAAGTGGTATGAATACACAAAAAATCAAGATTATGAGTTTGAGATTGCCGTATGGCAATTGATCGACAAGGGTTTTATATAATGCGTAAATTAAAGCGGCGCAGAAAGCAAACTACAAGGTCTACTAGGCAAATTAAAAGACGATGTAAACCTTGGAACTATACTTATGATTATGATAATAAAAGATTTCAAAAATACTTCAGAGAAAGAACTGGCATTCATATTGGTGATGAAGATAATATAGAATTATCAAGATTTCTACTTATGAGTCCAAAAGCTGATCATTGGCTAACGACTTCAAAAGATTATAAATATGCTAATGGTTTAAAAATACCCTTAGATAGTTTAGAAAGACCTAATGCTGTAGCATGGCATAGATTATTGCGAGATAACTTACAAAAACATTGGAATGACTTCATTAAAATTCCAAGAAAGATAAGGAGAAGAAAATAGTTTTGGAAAAAACTAATAATAAATTTAAATTTATTAAACGTAGATGCAAATGTGGTTGTGGTAGAATTACTAATCCAGGAAGAAAATATATTAATGGACATAATACCCGCGATAGAAACAAGACTATGATATTTGGCAAAAAATATAAAGTTAGAAGTTTTCGAGATAATAAACTTTATTATTTATGGCAAAATATAAATCAAAGATGTTATTACAAAATTGCAGTTAATTATAAATACTACGGTGGTAGGGGTATTAGAGTTTGTATAAGATGGAGGAGAAGTTTCAAAGCATTCTACAATTGGGCTATTAATAATGGTTATAAAAAAGGACTTGATTTGGATCGGATTGACAACAATGGGAATTATACTCCTAGTAATTGTAGATTTATATCAAGAAAAATAAATTGTTGCAATATGCGATTAAGAAGTGATAATAAAACAGGATATATTGGAATTACTTTACCAAAAAACAGAAATAATTTTACTAAAAAATATAGAGCTGGAATTGGTGGAAAATATAATAAGTGTATAGGATATTTTGAAATTTCAAAAGAAGCAGCAATAGCTAGAAATAATTATATAATTAATAATAATCTTCCAAACAAATTAAATATTATTTCATAGTTATATTTCTCTTACTATAAAAACCACGTAAAGATACAAGATAAGATTTAAAAGCCGGGAAATCAACTATCAGATCCTTATCTAGTTCCGACATATCTTCTATTTTAATTGATGCAAAGTGAATAATATCAGTTTTCATTCTGATAATTTCTACTTCACAATATTTGCAACATGCCTCATCAAATCCTGTTGATTTCTTTAATAAGCCATAATAATCAATCGCCAATGGCTTATTATATTCAAATTTGTTACCCAGAAACCTACCAAATTCCGATGAGTCAAGTTTTCCATTCTTAACCGGGATCATGGCTTTATTAGGTTTTAAAATCTTATTTTCTACGCCTTTTA
>JAEORJ010000054.1 GCA_016840945.1 Candidatus Gerdarchaeota archaeon | reverse complement strand
GATAAGTATTTTTCATTTTATATCCTCATTCCCTCAGTAGCAATTATCTTTACTATAATCGTGATCTTTGGTTCAGTTGATACTCAACAACTAAAATTATTTAGTTTTAGATCTATTTATACTTCAAATTTCCAAAAACATAAAGATACTGAACTACTCTATGAGCTGTTATCTTTTATACCGGATAATCACCAGATAAATGTTCAAGAACTGGCTGATAAAACAGGTGAAACAGTAGCTGAAATTCAACGAATCTTAAGGAATATAGTTGAACCTTCAAATGGGAATGGTTATGAGGATGATTTTTCCAAAATAATCATCCGTTCCACAAGCAAATTAGCTTCCGATGATTGTACTTGCTTTTATTGTGGAGGAAAGGTTGACTTCCAAACAAATCGATGTCTATCTTGCAATGAATTAATTGTTCGCTGTAAATTATGTAAAAAACCAATAGAATTTGATGATTCATATGCTTCGTGCTCGGATTGCGGTGTTGTCGCTGAAAAAGATGAAATTATTGGATTTATGACCATGGAATTGATGTGTGATAAGTGTCTTATGAATACTCGTTATCATTATATTTAATTCCATTTTTCTTTCTTTTTTATTTAAGGAAAATTAAAATAGAGCTATGTTGTTGTATCGACTAGTGAGAAAAGTGATAAAATTAGTTTTGTTAGCTCGAGAGATCACTCAAAAAGAAATAGCTGTGGGTATTGGTACTGAACAAAGTAGTACTCGATTGACACCAATTTTCAAAACATTAGATTTACGAATACCTATTCATAATGGTAAACCTTATCAGCCACTAATACCAATAAATCCCTTCGATGGCACTCCTTTGATGGTCATGCCATTATTGTATATTCCCCATCATGATTCCATTCTTTTTGGCACACCTTCAATTATTGAGAAATTCTCTCAACAAAAGTTACAACCTTCAAAAGTAATTTCAGATCCAGGAAAGGGTACGGGTTCACCAATTATTGCCACTTCTGTAGAATCCAAAGATGATGATATATTAATAGTGGCTCCTTGCGATCAATTTCAAACAGAAGCTGTTAATAAAGCAGTAAAAACTATTTTAGATAAAATTGAAAAGAAGAAATTTTCAAGTGGGACTGTTCTTACTGTAGGAACTAAAAATCCTGCCTTTTCATATATTAGAGTGGAAAATGATAAAGCAATTGAATTTATGTTGAAGGGAACAATCCCTAAAGAAGGAATGTTAGCTGAAACGATGATAGTTTGTGTTAAATCGAAATATTTGAAAGATCAGATTTTGGCAATGAAAAACGCTTCAATTTCTCAATTAGAGAAATCATATCCTTATCCAAAAGAGGAGCTTGTAAAAATTCAAAAGCAATTAGCAGAAATTAGTTCTTTACTTAGCTCTTGTAAAACTGCTGAAGAATACTTGAAAAAATGCCCATTCTGTGATTTCTCAAAAGTAATTCATAAATTGCTAATAACTGACATGACTTATGCTACTGTAAAATATCAAAAGGAATGGGATGATTTAGGTGATTGGTTAAAAGTTTACAATTCACCAATATATCCCAGGGATGAAGAAGGAAATGTTGTTTTTTCAAAAGAGAATTTGCTTACATATCATAATTGTAAAAATTCACTAATTGCTAATTTTACCGATCAAAAAATAATCGTTTCAGATTTAAGGAATAGAATCTTCGCTGCTGGTCCTAGAGGTATAATTGATATACCTAGGAAAATGGACCCTCAAGACTTTAAGAAAGAAGTTGTGAAATTAAAAATGTAGTATAAACTAGAGTTAATTATTTAATTAGTAAAGAAATATTGAAAATAAGAGAGCATTAATAGGTGAGGTTTAATGTCTTATACTAACCCTAAAGATTATAATTTATCTAAAACATTACAAGATTTTCTTAGTGATTTTGAAATAGCAAAAAAAAATTCAGATATTTCATTTCTACAATACCTTAGAGAAAGAGAAATTCTGTATAATCCAATTGCTTCACAAAAAGAGAGTGTTGAAAAAATCATTGATATTGGTATGTTTATTTTACCAACAAGTATTTACACTGATAGATTTATCATAAAGAAATTTCTAGGTCAAATTAAGATTTTTTGGAGGGATATAAAAAGAGTTTCTTTTAGAACAAACATAGTAAAAAGAACTGTTAGAGGTCCTCTGGGAGGAAAACATACAAAAGAATTTCCTGCTTATTTTGTTGATTTCATACTTGTTGATAATAGTATAATAAATGTCGATCTAAATGATTTAAATGGAATTGGTTCAGTAAATAAAGCAGAAATAATAAAACAGGTTATTTTTTATCTCCGACAATTTAATCCAAAAGCAAAGATTACTGGTATGAGAGAATCCTTTGAACATGGAGAGGTTATAGATGAGATTTACAGAGCTTTAGAAACAAATTATGGTCATGCTTTAGAATTATCAATAGACTTTCTAGCAAAAAATGAAAAAAATGTTGAAGCTTGGAAACTCATTACACTAGCTTTGCTAAATTTCATGCCAAGTGAAGCATTGTTATTTATTAATACTGCTTTATCAATGAACTCTAATGATCCTGATATTTTGGTAGTGCTAGGTGAAGTTCATGAATCACTTAATAATAAAGAATCAGCAATTGATGTTTATAAAAAAGCACTTATCATTGAACCAAATCATACCAAAGCAAAAAAGAGGTATCATATATTGACTGATAAAAAACCAGAATCAAGTCAAGAGAAACATGATGATGACTCTAAAATTGGTGATTATTCATATGGTGATATTGTTGTAAATAATAAAGAAATTGAAACAATTAAAAGATTAATAGGTGATCAAAAACAAGTATATGTTAGTCACCTTGAAAGTATAACAGGGATGTATGAGAAGAAAATAATAAAAATTGCAACAGAAGAACTGTCCTTTACATTGAATAATGATATATTGATTTTGAAAGATGATTTTGATATTTCAAGTGATCATTCATTACAAGTTGAACGAGTTAAACATTATATTGGTTCAAAAAAAGAAGTTTTTCTTGATTATCTTGAAGTTATCTTGAAAATTCCTCGAGATGAACTAGAATCAATTATAACTAATGATTTAGGTTTAAAAATCAAAGGTGATAAAGTAATTCAATAATTAAAAATACAATTTTTTAAGAAATTAAAGAAAGGGGTAAGATACCCCAATTATAAAAAAAATACTAGAAAACAATTTCAAATAAATTACTTGTTCTTATTTTGTCTTACACTGATTTTTATCCCTAAACTTACTAAAGCTATAGGAACTATAATCCAAGTATATCCTGGGAACAACCCTGATAATAAATCTCCAAGATTAAATGCATCGTCATTTGGCAAAACAAATTCATCAAGTGTATAACCTTCGCGATTTACTTCAGTCTGTAGTATTATTTCTAAATCCGTACCATCACGCATACCAGAAATGCTAAAATCAGTTCTCATGCCTAAAAGGAGACCGGTTGAAATTTCATAAGCAGATTTCAAATTATAAGTAAAGAAGAAACTATCCTGTGCATCATCAGAATATGTCCCATTAACAAACCAATCGAAAATACATTCATCTAATGTTGTATTTAATTTGGTTTGTGCTTGCGCGAGGATATTAGCAACGGATGAAAATAATTCTTGTATTGTAGCCAAATAGATTGGACTATCAAATCCATCAAAAATATCCCAAGTGTTTTCTAAACTTGGAGCAAGAATATAATCTATTCCTGTGAAACCTCTTTTTATATCATTTAATGATACTTCTTGTGATGCAAATTTTAGTGGTAAAATCATTAAATCATAAAATTTGGCATTAAATGTTTCATTATCCATGTATATGTTTTCTTCCATGCCATCAGCAATTAAACTATAACTTACATTAATTTCCTCTACAGAAGTGATATTTAGTGTGACTGTTGAACCTTCCTCTAGAAAGCCATCATCAAAAGTTATTCCTGTAGCATTATAATTTGTCGGTGGAAAATCGTAAATAATGTTTATTGAAGTTAATTCATAGTTGTAATTCTCGCCTGGAGAAACACTCCAGTAACTGCTTAAAGTATTTGTACTTAAAGTAAGGGTGCTTACTATGAATACGAGCGCACTGATAGTTAATATAGTCCTAACTGTCTTCTTCAATTCTATTTCTCCAAATGATTATTTAAAGTAATAATTATTTAACTGATAAAACAGTCTAATTTAAGATACAAAGTATTTTGTCGCTATCTATAAAAACAATTTAGTTAGCGGCATTTCTTTAGTTTATTAAGAGTATATGTAAGGATACCTTTGAAAAAGCGATGATTTCCTAATTTCTCTTTACAAAAATCTATCAAACGATCTTCTTCTAGTGCTTCCTTAGCTTCTACTAATATATGCTGATAAACGTAAGCATTATGCATTGCTCTATTTTTGAATCCATCATTCCCACCCATTTTCATCATTCGTTCAATATCTTCAAGGTCATTTTCTTTGCATATTGGGCACGTACAATGATATTCATCCCAAATTACGGAAGTTGTACACATAGTGGTTTTCTTTGAAACTTTTCTAGCACCAATTTTATCTTGATACACCAAGAAATATTTAGCATTCATAATCCAAGATATGCTTTCAATACTATCTGCCCCGCACATTAAAAATAACAATCCTGCAAGAGGACTCCCCACACCAAAGACATGTAATAGTAAATCATCATTCAATTTATTTAATTGTAATCGTGCTTCAAATACGCGATCGATGATATTGAAATATCTCGTGTGAGAAGTAGATGATTGCTTCATTTGAGGAACCAATCCACCAATCCCCCAAATTTTGAAATCTGCTATTTGTTTAACTTTGTTAAAAAATTGGGTGATTTCATTTGGTGTTGTTCCATGTAAAACAGGCATGACTTCGATGCCATTGGTGATATATTTACTAGATAATTTGATGTTTTCCAATGATTTTTTTGTTAGAAATAATGCTTCTTCCTCTGAGTGTTCTTGTAATATCGGATAATCCAATCCAACAGCAATGTCAGTACCAGCAGCATTTTGTAAATCAATGATTTCCATAGGATCTATATTTTCTCCTTCTCCTCTAGAAATGAATTGATATCCTCCTGAATCCATAGCACAAATAGAATTATTGAGCTCTAGTTCTTTATGAATGCCATTAATGCGAATACGTTTTTCCAATCTTCCATTTTGTTTAATATCAAAAGCATTAGTCATAATAGAACAATTGGGTATTTCTAACCATGGTCGTGGATTGTTATCTCTAAAAGAATATGTTAACATCATAGTTGGGGTTTCAAATTTTTTCGAATTAATTATCGTAGTCTTTTCTTTTGCTAAGCCATTTGGTTCGATTATCTTTGACATAATTAATTCGCCTAATGAATTGCTTCAAGCAGTTTTGCTTCTACTAATTTTTGTATTATTATTTCCTTTGCTTTTGGTAAATTATATGTTAATGGGGGGGCATAAATAACTTTTGAAGTGATATTAGAATATTTCTTTGTGTTGCTTTCTATTATATTCTCCATTGCTTTTTCAAAAATACCTCTATGGTGCTTTGGTAAAATATAAAATGATAATTCATGGGCATCGATTATTTTTGGTAGAAGTATGGTTAATCGTTCAATAAAAACTCTCTTCCCTTTTTCTTCCATCTTTTCAGGTGGAAAATCATAATGAGTTACTTTTGTATCATCTAATTCTTCAGGGATTATTATAGCAGGTTCTGAGATGGTATAATAGTGGCTAATTTCTCTTATAACAATTTTTTTCTCAATCATAGCATTAAATACTCGTCTATATGGTGATTTGTAGTAAGGTTTGTATTTTGAGCAACTTAGAAAGAAAGCTATAGGTTTGTTTGGTGTTTGATAATCATTTAACATAAAGGTGAAATGCTTAACAAACCTGGGATTATCAAAAAGTTCATCTCCACCAAATAAGAAATCATCAATGATATCCATGAGAAACCTACTCACTTAGTAGAATATGTTAAGATTATCTGCTATTAAAGATTAATGTAGGGAGAAAAATCTAAATCTCAACTATATTTTTACTTCATTTTTTTAAGAATGAATGTTTTAAATCAAGAACTATATTGTAAAATAAGAATAAAGATAATGCTTCCTTAGGAGGAGTTATGACTGTTAGATGAAATATTAGTTATCAGAGAGAGCATACCAATATTCTATTATAATAAAGACCCTACTATTGCAATGAATGACGACTGGTACGTATTACAGTCAGGATTTTTCGTTGCATTATCAAATTTCGCAAGCGAAATGACTAATGATAGATTAAAGTATGTGATTTTAGAAAACCGATTGTACGCATTAGATGAAGTATCTGATGTATTGGTTATATTTGGTGACAAACAGCAAATGACACAAGAAGTAATAGATAAACTGAAGAATAATCTATTGAAAGCTACAAATCATCTTAATTCAATTTTCGCTAAATATAAAGTCAGACCTGAAACTACTATAACAAATTCTCTTAGAACAATAAACGATATAGCAAACGAATTTGGCGATTATCTTAAAAATGAGCAACTAGTTGAAGATGATCATCCTTTTGATCCTTTAGCATCCCGAAGTTTGATGCAGAAATTTATATTTAAATCCATAGGATACCAACCAGGGCAGTGTAATATAGGTAGAGCTGAAAGGCTAAAACGATTACTCACAGGTATACCATTTCTTATAATCGGAGTCATTGGAGCTCTTATCATGTGGTTCTATCAAGCAAATCCATTTTGGGCGTTTCTTTTAGCAGTGCCATTTTTCATGTTTTTCTTTGGTTTGTTCCAATATTTCTTCAAATTCTGTGCTGTTAATGGTCTTACTAAAAAATATGATATGCGTTAGGAGGATAAAAGATGTCTAGTTTAAAATTACCAAAACCTGAGCTTATTCAAGGAGAAGTTGATTTCCCAGAAATGATAAAAGCTGATTTTAGAAAAGCTGTTTTAATCATAGGATTATCAGTTCTAACTACAACAGTTATTACAGTGGGATTTTTCCTTTTATTCTTCTTTGGTTATTAAAAAAAAAGTTCAATAGTGCTTTAAAGGACTATTGAACATTAGATTTTTCTTATTTTAATATCGAACTAATAAATTTCACTAAACGGAGTAAATGAGCTGCGTAACCTTCTTCATTATCATAAAGACCTTTTATAATTACTCTATTTCCATTAATTATTGTAATTTCATCTGGAATTAGCATCACCATGTTAAGGTCACCTCTTACATAACTTGAAGGTGGATTTGTTACTTTTGTATAGCTGATATATTTCGCATATTTTGAAGCTTTAAACGCTGCTAAAATATCGTCTTTAGTGACTTCCCGTTTTAATACCGCATCTACTTGAATAAAACTGCCATCTTTGTCTGCAGTTCTATAGGCTATACCATTCATTGGGATATTTTTCTTTAGAACTAGATTAGTTGAATCAGCAGCACCAGTAGAATGCAATTGAGTATCAAGTGCACTCCATTCTTTTGAACCATCAAGTAGTTCTTGTGATCTTGTTACAGCATGAATTGTGGATAAATAGCATGATTCTATGCCAAATGCATCATCTAAAGTATCTATTATTGGAACAGCTGCTGTAGTTGTACAACTTGCTCCTCCTATAACAAATGGCTCATCTTTGTTAACATACTCTTGTAATTTATTTTCTAGTTCAGGAGTTGCTCCCCACATGAAATTTTCTATATTTCCTTTTGATGGAGCACTGATTAATACCACCTTAAGGTTGTTGTTTGATTTAAAGTGTCTAAATGGGTCGCTACTTTCTTTGCTACTATCTCTAAATTTCCCTGTTGCTTCAATTATTATTTGAATATCGTTATCCCAAGGTATCTTATCAGGATTGTCAATAGCTGTGTATTTTACTGTTTCATTGTTAATGCTTAAAGAAGAATTTTCAACATCTATTGTGACATCAAGATTAGAATGTCCTTGTGATGTTGAATATAAAAGTCGATCTTTGAGAATGTTAATACTCATCGAACGACCATTAATTTGCCCTAGATGAAGATCCTTAAATTCTTCATTTTGAACAATTAATTTTACTAACGCTCTTGCAGTTAAACCAGTTCCATTTATTCCAATTTTCAAAGGAATATAACCTCACCATGAATATTTTATTACTATAAAATATTGCTTGTGGAAAAATTATTTTTATACTATATTTAATTTGTGCTCACTAGCAAAATCAGTATTTTCATTATTCGTTAATCAAATCATTTTTTCTTTCTGCTAGCTAAATATTCTAGTAGTTTTTGACGTTCTCTTTCTTTTTTCAATTTATATCGTTTCCTTATATAAAAACTGAGCCAGACAATAAATGGCAAAGGAACTAAAACAAAGAAAGAATAAATCCATTGGTTAGCTTTTAAACCACCAACACGTTCAAACTCAATAGTAGCAACTCTAAATACATCTACTAGTAAAGTGTAGTTAAATAAATAAAAATAATTCAATACGCCATCTTTTTTATAATAATCAGCTTTTATTACCATAGAGGAATTTAATCGTAAACTCCAAATCGTTGATGTTTCTTCTATTTCGTATCCTTGACTCTCATAAAGGGCTGTTAATTCATCCCAATTTCGATTTTGCACGAAAATGTCAGTAAAAATACCATATTCTTCTTTTTCAGTGCCAACTGCTAATTCGTATTGTATGATTGGTGGATCTACATCTGTAAAAGTTAATTTTACTATTGCTCCTTCTGTTAACTCCAAGTTACTTAAAAGAAAAGTCAATGGATAATCCCACATCGTTCTAATTTTTAAAATCTCAAAACTAAAGGTATCTCCTTCTTTAATGTTAAAGTCAGCTGAAATGTTAGTAATCTGAAAGCAATTGGAAATAGTTAACAAACTAAGAATGGTGAAAAATAGAACAGTAGTACGATGTTTATTTAACAAATTAATTCCACCATAAATAGTGTAATTAAATTATATTAAATTGCTATTAACTTTGTCTGTAAAATTGAATTTTGAACCATAAAGATAATGCACTAATAATTGCCTTTTAATAATAACTTATTAATGAAAACACACTAATTTAAATTATCAATTGGTTAGAGATTAAGGTGGAAATAATGAGTAAAGATTTATTGTTACAGGAGTTAGAGAATTCATTATTTCCTCGAGAGTTTAAACCATTTTTTTATGAATTAACAGCTGATGAAAAAGAATTATTGGCAAGTGAATTAATAAAATATACTCACGAAAAGAGATTAGAGTATAATACCTTCTGTGAAAAAACTATTGATATAGCTTTAATTCATATCGGAAAAAATCCTAACCTTGAGTATCTAGCAGCAAATATTGCTTATGAGATTAGGCGATTAGAAGAATTACAATTTCTTGCTCGTATGTCAGAAAATTATTTTGTGTTATTACCATATATTAAAGGCTTAGTTGCTCAAGATTCATTAAGTAGAGCTGCTGCTAATATTAGGATTGTTGAAACAAAAATAAAATCTGATAATCTTCTTTATCAGATAGAATTTTACTTGGTAAAAGCACATTATGCAATAGCAAATGGTGATTTAACAGAAGCTCTCTTTCTTATTCTATCAGCTAAGGAGTTTTTGGAAAGTATAGAAGATGAATTAGAGATTTTGGAAGTTAGTTATTTAACAGCTAAATTATGTTATGAAGAAAGCAATATTCTCCTTCAAATGGGTCGTTATGAGAAAGCTTTCGAACTGATCAATCATGGATTAACAATCGCTAAGAGAATAGGTAATAGATTCCTTACATGTTTATTTGAGATTTCTTTAGGTAAATATAATATTGAATTCAAAAATGATATTGAAGCAGGCAATCAGCATCATAGTAGAGCAGCCTTTATAGCTAGAAGACTCATGAATTCATACTTAATAGCTTTAACATTAGAAACTATAGGTACTAATCTGAAACTCCAGAATAAATTTGATGAAGGTATAAAATACTGTAAACATGCAGAAAAGCTATACAGAAAAATTGGCGATGAACAAAATAGACGATTAATAGCTGCAAAAATAGCTTCATTTTACATAAGTTTTGGAGAAATCTCAACAGCTTTACGAATATTAAAGGAATTAGAGGATTTAGGAAGCAGAGATCCAACAACTTATCTTAACTTAATATATGCTCATATTCAAATTGATGAATTGGATTTAGCGGAACTTTATCTTGAACGTGCAAGGAAATTCCTTCGAGGGAGAGGTGATTTACAAGGTGAGTTTTTATTAATCTATTATGAAGGTTTAATAGAATTCCAATCCGGGAATTTTGGCAAAGCTGAAATGCTATTCATGAATGCTCAAGAGTTTGCAGAATTGAGTAAATTATCTCAACAGGCATTATTAGCAAGCATACAATTTCTTAATGTTTTAGTTTCTAAGAATATTGCTTTTCCATCAAAAAGGAATTTTATTAAAGCATTTTCAGTCATAAACGAATTAAACACTCAATTAAGTAAACGCTATCACCCACACGAGTATTATAATGTAGACTTCTTGAAAGCTATTTTATTATTCTCAAACAAAAATTATAATGAATCATCAAATATTTTCACATCTTTAAAAGAGCATTATCTTGAATTAAATCAAAAAGATAAGCTAGCAATTATTAATGATTATTTGGAGCGTTTAACTAAGCTTCAATTTATAGAAGAACCTGTTCCATCTCGAGATGTCATTGATAGGTACCCTTCATCATCTTTTGTTCCCAAACCAGAATCTATGGATGAAGATGAATTAGCTACAAGACCATTGTTACTATTAATCTTGTCAGAAGGTGGTTTACCATTATACTCTCACTATTTCGCTGAAGGTAATATTGACATTGATGAAACATTGGTTTCAGGTTTTCTAGGTGCTGTTGTATCTTTTACTGAGAAAATAGGAACAAGACGGATTTATGGCGAGGATGATAACCTCAATAGAGGTTTCCTCCAAGGAATTCGTCATGGAAATTTTGAAATCCTACTTGAACGTACAGAGAATTATATTATAGCATTAGTAGCTGAAAAAGAAAGCTATCTATTAAGAAAACAATTAAGAAAACTAGCTGAAGAATTGAATGTACTCTTTTTAATGGATGAAGAATCAATTATTGTATTGGGAGAGAAAAATCAATATTATATTCAAAGTTTGATAAACAAATTGTTTTAAGAAAAAAGAAGAAATCTTGAAAGTGAATTCAAGATTCTATATTTGATTGTTTTCTTCTAAAGAAACTCTTTTTGTTTTAGGTGTAATAATACTACCTATGAACTCTGTATTAACCATTTCAACAAAAGCTTTAGAATCACTAGTTATTGCCACTACTTCTCCTGAGTCATCAACTGAACCAACTAAACATTCTTCTGTGTCTCGACCAATTGCATAATATGGTTTTTCTGTAGCTCCTATTGCTAATGACTTCAATTGAATGTTTTCTTTAGACATTAACTTTTTAATAATGTCAGCATTCTTGAAAGGATCGAAATCCGAAATTATAATTACTCGTGTTCTTGGATTACTTTCAAGTAATTCTTTCATATGAATATCATTAATCTCTGGATAAACTATAGTAGCTTTTGTTTTGATACGACCAAAAATATCCTTGATTTGTTTCAACACAGCATCTTTTCCGAGAATAGTCATTGTTTTCAATTCAGGACGAGGTATATCTTTTACCTTGGTTAATAATTCACGATAAGTTAACTCTAAGTTTGATAATAAGCGTTCAATTGTTCTATTTGCGTCTTTGTATTTATCGCCATATCCTTTGAATTGATTTTTAACTTCAGACGTTTCAGCAATTATTGTGTCTTCAATTCCTACTTGTGCTTGATCAATTGCTTTGTTAAATATCGCTGCTTGCTCATTGATATATCTAACAGCAGTTTGCTTGCCACGATTTAGTAATGTTTTCGCAGGCATCTCAATTTTACCGATTGCTTCTTTAGCATTATCACTGGTTTCTGTCACAAAGTTTTTAGCTTTAATTTCACTATCATTATTCAAAATTCTAATCTGTTCGACTACTTTTGAGCCAACACTAGTGAAGTTTTCCTCTTTGTTTTTGAATTCTTTACCTATATCAGTAATTGCTACATTCTTAGCTTCTAAGAATTTAGTATCAATGTCTGTTTTTGCTCGAGAAACAGTAGCATTCATGTTATTCTTTGCTGTTTCAAAATCAGTTTGAGCTTTATTGAAACTATTTGTTAATTCCATAGTTAATTTTTCATTAGCTTCAGTCATTTTTCTGTTGGTAATCTCAATATTAGATTTCATTTCATTACCTAAACGAACTTCTCGCGCTTTAATTTCATCACGAGTTTCATTAGAATTCTTGTCAAGGTTATCTTTTAAAATCTTGAAGAGATTATTCGTTTTTTCAGCATTTGTTTTAGTTTTTGTTGCTAGTAATTGCTCTAATTGAGTATTGGAATCAGTAAACATTCTTTCTACATTACGATTGAATGTTTCAATCATTTGTTCATATTCTCTCTTTAATCCTGCTAATCGTTCTCTAACGACCTTGCCAAATTCATCATTCATTTCAGTTATAGATTGAGTAATATTTCTGATTCTTTCTTCGAGAATTTGATTAGTTTGTTTATCATGGGTACCTAATCTAGTATTCACAGTGTCAACAATACCAGCAAAACTATCCCTAGCAACTTGATTATTTATATTCATATTATCTTTTGCAGCAGAATTATATAGTGCTATAGCACGATTGATTTTTTCCTGAGTATCAATTAATATCTTGGTGTAAGTGCCAAAATTATTATCAAGAGAAGCATGTAAACTACTCTCATATGTTTTTGAAGCATTTTGAATTTTTGATGATGATTCATCAAATGTTTTGGTAATACTTTGTTGGGAATTGTTAAGTGATGTAACAATATCTCTCACAGAAAGGCTGATAATATTGCCTGTTTTTTCAGTTGTTTCCTGGAAGTGTTTGCTAAGATCAGTAGTAGTGCTCATAGATGAAGATGTTATTGTATTACTTTCTTCGTTTAATATTTGACCAATTTCCTCAATTAATTTATCAATATCTGCTGTTACCTCAGAAGTAGATGATTCAGTTGATAATCTTACTTCTTCTTTAACTGTTCGAGTTAGCTCATGAATAGCTTCTTTTTGTGATTTTACAATTTGGTCTAGAACAGCAAATTTTTCTTCAGCATAATTATTTATTTCTACAACCATGTTTTGAATTGTATCTAGTGTATCTTTAGCTTTAGTTGATAAAGTGGTAATTGGATAGACTGCAGTATATTTCTTCACGATGGAAGGATTAGCATAAATAAGATTTTTAGCAATTAATCCTTTAACGGCCTCTTCAACTTCTGATAAATGTAACTTATGCAATTCAGCTATTTCATGAGTTGATAGCTGTCCGGTTGCAAGAAGATACAAGTAGACTTTTTCTTCGGTTGGAGATAATTGTAAACTATTTAATATCTCAGACAATGAGTTTTACCCCTTAATTATTAGTTATTTCTTAGAATACTTTGTGATTATCCTTTTTTAGTGTTATTTTTTATGCCATTTAGATTATTAAGCTATTTGTTCATGGTAAAGTTCCAAAACCATTACTCGATAGAGTTTTATTTTGGTATTATCACTTATTATATATTATTGGTGAGCTCAAATATGACTGTCTATGGTAATACTGGCAAAATTTTGGAAGTAGATTTAACTAATGAGAAAATAAAAACAACAAACCCTCCAGAAGAACTTTACCGTAAATTTATTGGTGGAAGTGGGATAGCTGCTGCTTTGTTATATGATTCATTAACAGCAAATCTCGATCCTTTTGCTCCAGAAAACCCTCTTGGTTTTTTCACAGGACCATTAGTTGGCACCAAAGTACCAAACTGTGGGCGTCATGTGGTGTGCGCAAAATCACCTGCAACAAATATTTGGGGTGAAGCTAATTCAGGTGGTAAATTTGGCGCTTATATGAAATTCTTAGGATTTGATGGGATAATTTTTAGAGGGAAAGCTAAAACACCACAATTATTACTAATTCTTGATGATGACATCTTATTAATGGATGCTACATATCTTTGGGGTAAAAATATTTTTGAAGTTGAAAAAGAGCTATACCATCGTTTTGAGAAAATGTCTAGTTTTGCAGCCATTGGTACTGCAGGTGAAAAATTAGTCAAAATTGCAGCTGTTATGAATGATGGAGATAGAGCTGCAGGAAGGACAGGTTTAGGAGCAGTTATGGGTTCTAAAAAACTGAAAACAATAGTTTTACAATCATCAACTCGAGATGTTCCAGTAGCAAATGAAAAAGAATTAAAAGAATTAGGAAATAAAATGAGAAAAAACATTTATGAAAATACTGTATCCCGAAGAATGTTTGGTACGGCAGCATATGTTAGCGGTGGAATGCCATGGGGTGATGTAGCTGTTAAATATTGGTATAAAGGGCACATGGATAATACCGAAGCAATAGATGGTAACCGCATGAAAGAAACAATCCTACTAAAAAGATATCATTGCTATAGCTGTGTAATTGGTTGCGGGAGAGTTGTTAAGATTGATGAAGGAAAATATGCAATACCAACAACTGGTGGACCGGAATATGAGACCTTAGCTGCTTTTGGTACAAATCTTTTGATAGATGATTTGAAAGGTATATCATATATGAACTATTTATGTAATGATTATGGTATTGATACTATTTCAACAGGGCAATTGTTGGGATTGGTTTTTCATTTATTTGAAAAAGGAATTATTTCTAAGAAAGAGCTTGATGATATTGAGGCAAAATGGGGCGATGTGGATGCTGCTGTTAAATTATTGAAAAAGCTTGCTTCTCGAGATGGTATAGGTGATTTAATGGCTGAAGGTTCTGATAGTTTTGCTGAAAAGTTCAATGTTCCTGAGGAAGCTCATACTGTAAATGGTTTAGAAATACCTTACCATGATCCTAGAGCATTCTTTTCTATGGCTGCTGTTTATGCAACTTCCTCTCGTGGTGCTTGTCATAATAATGGCGATGGGTATAAAATGTCTTTAGGTGTGGTAGTACCTGAAATAGATTTGAAATGTGATAATCGTTTTGATGATATTGAAGCTGGAAAATTAGCAGTCAAAATTCAAGATTTTAGAGCAGTTTATAATGCTTTAATTATGTGTCATTTTGCTATGCCTCCTTTTGAAGACACTGTAAAGGCATTAACTTTAGCTACTGGTTGGGATTACTCTATTGCTGATGTTATGCAAGTAGGCACAAGAATAACCAACTTGAAACGATTACTAAACAAAAAACTTGGTTTAACAAAAGAAAATGATCGCTTACCTAAAGTTATGTCTTATGGTTTGAAAGAAGGAGGAACCGAAGGGAAGACCCCTAATTTAGCTGTTCAACTTAAAGAGTACTATAAAATGAGGGATTGGGATCCAAAAACTGGTTTTCCAACCGAAAAGTGCTTAAAGGATATAGAATTAGAGAATTATAATAGCTAAAATAATCACTTTCTAAAGAGTGCCATTTTAGTATTTCCATCTTGTATCTTTAGTTATCGCACCTATTTCTAATTATTAATTTATTTAAGATGGTAGTCTGTTAAAATGGTACATGAAATATATGATGTTATAATAATAGGTGCTGGCATGGGTGGCTTAGGTGCTGGCATTTATTTACAAGGAAAGAATCCTAAGTTAAGGACATTAATATTAGAACATAACAATATGCCTGGTGGGTATGTTTCAGGATTTACTAGGAAAGGGTTTTATTTCGATTTAGGTGCGGAAGGGATGCTTAATTTTGAAAACAGTAGAAATTATCAAACACTGAAAGAATTTAACTTCAAACACAAATTTTACAGAATAGATCCTGTAGAATCGACTTTTGTTGATAAAAATAATTTCCTAAATATGTATGCTTCTAAAGAAAATCTTTTACACGAAATAGAAAAAACATACCCTCATGAAAAAGAAAACGTTGAACGATTTCTAGGAATTTGTAAAAAAATAGACAATGATATAAAGAAAGGTGGTTTTACAAGCTCCAAACTAAGTTTCAAACAAATCCTAAAAGTAGTTTTTAAATATCCAAATCTCTTAAAATTTGGAATGATGAAATTTTCAAATTTTATGGATAAATATCTAACTGAACCTGCTGTTAAAAATATGTTTGGATTTTATTGTATGTGGCCTGGTGTTAGAAGTGACGAGCTCAAAGCTCCAGTTGCAGCTTCAATAATTAGTGATATTCTAGCAGGTGGATTACATTATCCTAAGGGTGGAATGCTTGATTTTGCTCTAAAATTAACAGACCTTTATCTTATCAATGGAGGTAAAATTCAATACCAGTCTACTGTTAAAAAGATAATTGTCGAAAATGGTATTGCTAAAGGTGTTCAATTAGAAAATGGAGAAATAATAAAAGCTAACTGGTTAATTTCAAATGGTGATTTAGTACGAACCATTAAAGATTATGTTGGAGAAGAGTATTTTCCTGACAAATATATTGCTAAAATTAATACAATTGGTCATTCATTAACTGGAATAGCTTTGTTTTTAGGTGTTGAAAATATTGATCTTTCATCTTTACCACCACATTTTCACATTCGAGATCACAGTGATTTTAATGAAATGATTTCTAAAGTACGAGAAGGCGATTTTGATTTAAATACAATAGCAGTTAGAATTCCTGGTAATATTGATTCTTCTATTGAAAATAATGGCAAAAAAACAATCATTGTTCTTTCTTTTGCACCATATGAATGGAATAAAAACTGGAGCGCTGAAAATGGGCGAGAACGTAATGGTGAATATAAAGCGTTAAAAGAAGAAATTTACAATAAAATTATTCAGAAATTAGAAAGGGTAATACCCGAAATTTCGAAGCATATTATTCTTAAAGAATTATCAACACCTCTTACATATGAGCGTTATAACTTAGTTTCTAAAGGAGCTTGGTATGGACCAAGATTTGGTCAAAGATTACCAAACCTACAAACCCCTATACCTAATCTATTATTTGCTGGTTCCAATGTTAAAGGTGCTGGTGTGGGTGGATCTTTTAGATCTGGTTTAGAAACAGCTAAATACCTTCTTGAGAAATTAAACTAATGAATTAGTTTTTTCTCAATACACTTTATTTTTTAATAAATAATCCCAAAATATTATTTATACTACAGCTAAATGTATAATTATTATTCTTTACAAATGGAGGTAGTTTATTTTTGGCAAAATATGATGTTATAATTATTGGATCAGGATTTGGTGGATTAGGTGCAGGAATCACTTTACAACATAATAATCCTAAAATAAAAACATTGATTTTAGAACAACATACTGTTCCAGGAGGTTTTGTTACAGGTTTTACACGAAAAGGTTACTATTTCGATGGAGGAGCTGAAGGCATAATGGGAATGGGTGAAAAAGAACCACTTCGTGCAGCATTAAGGGAAATGGGTTTTGAACACGAATTTTTTAGATTGAATCCTTTGGAAGTTAATTATTTTGATAATGGTAAAACACTATCATTATATTCAACAAAAGATGAGTTGATCAATGAAATTAAGGATAAATTTCCAGAAGATGAAATTAAATTTAAACAATTCTTAGATGAATGT
>JAEORJ010000053.1 GCA_016840945.1 Candidatus Gerdarchaeota archaeon | reverse complement strand
TCTTAGAAGGTTTTAAAACTGAATCATTTGGATACAAAATTCTTGTACTGATAAGTGGCTATAAAGTTAGGATGTCAAAATTAGAAAATAGTCATATGTTTCCTATAGAAGATGTGAAAATATCAGTAAATGGAGAAAAAAGGAGGAAACTATTAGCATTTCCAAAATATGAGGAACGCGAAGAAATCATTTCTAGACTCAAAGAAACATTAAAAGAAGATTGTGAAATCTGGGGTACACCAGGTTTGCCACTCCTAATTTTTATAACTGTTGGCTTGATAATTGCATTAGCTTACGGAGATATCGTATGGCATTTGCTTGGTTTAATTCTGATATAAAAAATCGAAGAGTCTAAAAATAAAAATGTTGTCTTCAATTTTTGTACCATTTTTTATTTTGGTATGATTATAAGTAAATTGTCCATTATAATGAGTGTTAGTTACAATTATTTAGTAAAGAAATGTTTAATATTAGAATTTAAATCCCTCTTACTGTGGTTAAATGAAAGGCTGGAAAATGAATTTTATTGAGGGTCTAACATTTTTAACGATCGGTTTAATTATAATAGCTTATAATTTTTTGAATAATGAATCGATAAATTTTTTTCATAATGGTTATCAAATTAATGCTTCCTTAAACCCATTTTTTGTTGTTCTTTTAATAATTGGATTCTTCTTTATTGGAGCAGGAATAGCACAAACTGCGGTTAGTTCCACAATCTATAAATTGGAAGAAAAATTAGCTAGAAATAAAAAATTGACAATTGAAAAAGACGATTAATAGATGATATTCCTTAGAAATAATATACTATTAAATTCACTAATAGATTTTTAAGCATCATGGAAAAAAATAACTTCCTACTTTTAATACAAAAATGAAAGACATAATTAAACGTCTCATTTAGTGGCTTCCACTTTTATTCCTCTATTATCCCAAAAAGATACTGTAAGTGGTTGAGAAATTTCTTCACTTGTGCTTAAATTTATAGTATAAATTTGTGAATCTTGATTGTAATTCGAAGTAAGACTTTCAATTTCTAAACCACCCACATAGAAGTTGGTTTTTTTAAGGTAAATTACTGGATTTCCATTATCTGTTACGGTCACATTAATCGCCTTCTCTGCAACATCAATGTCTTGAATTGTTAAATTTAACATAGGTGTTACACTAAATTCGTATCCAGTTAAACCAAGAGAGTTAATATTAAGAATAAATGTTACGTTTGCACTTGAAAAAGCTTCTGGGCTATTCCATTTATTGTATAGACCTTTGTCGTTTAAAATGTAGTTCAAATCAACGCCGTAACCTGGATATATTTGTGTCAAATTCATTCGCCATAATCTCAAATTATTCTCCAAAACATCGAAATTATTGGCAGGATTATATGTGTAATTAGATAAACAGAGTTCCACAAGCCGCTGTGAACTTAATTCAATATTGCCAATTAATGTCAGATATTCTTCCCATGGTTCATATTTGTAATATGTTGAGGTAGTGTAGAGCATTGTTCCAATCGAAATGATCATTGTAGCAATGAACAACACTGCAATTATTATAAATTGTCCGTCTCTTTGTTTGATTAATCTTCTTTTCATCAATTTATCCTCTAATAAGTTGAATATTTATGATTCTTGGCTCATAATTATAAGATGACATATCACGGTTTGGAAAGCCTACAATTACATAATTTATTGAACTGATAGATTTGGATGTTGTGAAGATTTCTGAGCTTCCGAAAGAGATGGAAACATCATTAAGTGGATTTTTATCTAGGTCTAAAACGGTTATGTTGTAGTAAACATCTGTAGGCAAAATAACTCCCAAAGCAGCTTTAAGATCAGTCCAATGATTATCATAAACCATAGGTACTAGCAGACCTTGCACATCAAGATCATGTAAAGCATTATATCCCACTTTTTCTAGGTCAGTTATTTCGTATTTTTGGCTTGTGGGCGTTAATGCAAAGAAGTTAACAAAAGATAAAGCAAATATTATAATGAAAGATGCAAGAATTGCCTCTACAACCCGCATCTGAGCTTTATTTGTATTTTTTCTTTTCATGATTAATTCTTCCAGAGCAACAGTTCCGCAGTGTAAGTCATTCCAGAAATGACTACATTTCTTTGAATTCGAATAACAGATTCATTGCTATCAGGGTGGTCACCAAACTCAAAGACAGAATATCCCAATAACCTCTGATACGGACCAGCAATTATAATATCTTGACGACCATTTTGGTCAGATTCTCCTTTTGGGACAGTATTAAGATTAATAACGAGAAGTATTGGATCATGCATTTTTAACCCTGAAAATGTATGGTTCCAATATTCAAAAGTTCCAGCGGTAGAAGGAGTAAAGTGATCCTCAGAACCACCCATTCCTTCATACAACTTCCAAATGTCTTCATGGCTTCCAACCACATATATTTCATTGATTTTGGTTTCCGGTGGGTTTTTTATATCTAAATCTTTGTCTATTCTTATACTAATATCATCTCCAATGAATCCAACATTTACCGAATCTAATGAGCTTTTCCCGGAAGTTACCATAAGTGTTGCAACATCCGCAACATCAATTCGCAGAATTACTGTAGCAAAGCTAGGGACAAATGAAAGTTCAGTTGAATATTCACCTATTCCTAAAGCATTT
>JAEORJ010000052.1 GCA_016840945.1 Candidatus Gerdarchaeota archaeon | reverse complement strand
TCTTTACTAGATGGCGAGCTCACATTTCCAATTATGCTACCTTTGAGGACTGGTTGAAAACAAAACCTGTAATTTCAACCTTAGACAGAAATCTTAAAGATCTTTATGATAATTCCTTACGCTCTCTTTACAAATTACGTTTGTTAACAAGCGAAGGTGAAATAAAAGCTGCTGGTTTTCCGTATTTCCCATCTCTTTTTGGACGTGATTTTGCCATTAGTGCTTTGGGCGAAATCTATTTTGATCCATTAAAAATAAAAGAGGAAATTTTGGTTCATCTAAAGCATTTAGGAAAGAAGATTGATATAATTAGAAATGAACAACCAGGTAGAGCTGTTCATGAATTTTTATATGATGTAGAATCTTTAGAAAATAACTATAAGCATTTTCCAAGTTGGTATGCAAATGATAGTAATGCACTTCTTCTAATTACTATCTTTAGATTAGCTAGAATCCAGAAGGATTTTGACCTTATAAAAACACATTCAAAAGAAATTAATCTATTATGGGATCATATGCTTTCATTAGATATTGATCAAGATGGTTTTCTAGAGTATCAGCATTTTCCCGGACAATTATTGCTTCATCAAACCTGGAGAGATGGAGGAGATTATATTAAACATCCTGATGGTGGTAATGTTGATTACCCAATTGCACCTTTACATGATCAACTCTGTTTAATAGGTGCTATGAAAGAAATTTCTTTGTATCAAGAATTTAATGAACCATCCATTTTAGATTTGGATAATGCTGTTCTTAAAAAAGAAATAAAATCTCTCGAAAAGAAAATTGATGAAGCTTACTGGATGCCTGAATTAGGTTCTTATGCTTTAGCTTTAGATGGTCAAAAAGGACAAGTAAAAGTAGTTAATTCAGATGTTTGTTTAGGTTATTATTTTGAAATTTTCAAGAAATCAAATGCTAGAACTCAATACAAAGCACTCAAGGATCGTGAAAGACTATTAGATTCTGTTGGTATACGAACTGTTTCGAAAGAACATCCCCTTTATTCACCAGAGAAATATCAACTTGGTGCTGTGTGGCCTTGGCAGCTTGCTCTAACGATAACAGGTGTAAGAAATTATAATCTTGATATAGGTCCTTTTTTCAATTGCTTAAAGAAGATTTCTCAAGAAGGATCAATAGCTGAAGTTTATGCTGCAGATAAAGAAAGACCTATCCCATTATCTGCTTGTATTGAACAAAGATGGTCCTCAGCAGTCCCTTGGCTTGCTCTTATTGAAGGTATTTTTGGTGTTACAATTTCATATGAGGAAGATCCTATCATTCGATCATTACCACCTCGAGATGACATTTGGCAAATATCAGTAGATAACGTGGTCATGCATAATAAACCTCACAAATTAACTTTATTTGATGATGGACGAGTTGAACTAAGCGCTGAAAAATAGCTCTTCAATACAAATGAATTTAATTTTTTTTACAAAAAATTTTTATTAAAAAAATGCGAGGACAAGTAGATACTTAGCTCTAAGTAATCATAAAGTATAAAAGCAATACTATTGAAAACATTCAATATAAATTTAACATTAAAAATTAATTGAGCGCTTTTATAATCTATCAAAAATACTTTTGAACCAGAGCTCTAGAATATAAAAAATACTAAAACTTAAAATAAAAATCAAGGTAGAAAAAAGATGGGCTACAAAAAATGGTTTGCTAAGCATATCTGGAAAGAGAAATGGTTATTCCTACTAATGATAATCTTCTTGATGATTTTTATTGGTACTGTTTCATTTACACCACTATTTATTGGAGATGTTTTTGATGAATTATCCCTACCAAGCCCTTCTTTCACACAAATATTAAAAACATCAATATTTATTGCTGTAGCTGGAGTATTGAGAACATTAGGTGATTATATTCAGAGTTATTCAAATGAAGTTATAGCTCATAAAGTAACACGAAATGTTACTGAGGAATTTTATGATAATATGTTAGAAAAAAGTCAAGAATTTCATGATAGAGTTCGTATTGGCGATATCATGGCTCGAGCAACTTATGACACAAGACAAATGAACATCTTTATAGCTCCAGGTATTAAATTCCTCTTTGAAGCATTCTTTACCATTGTCTTCTCTGTGTCATTGATGTTAACTATCAGTCCAAAAATGACTCTATTAGTTGCAGGAGCAATACCATTATATGTTGTTACAATTTGGGAATTCAATAGACGCTTGAAACCAATTTCAAAAGCTCAAATGGAACAAAACAGTCTACTTAATTCACGTTTACAAGAGAGCATTACTGGTATAAGAGTAGTTCGAGCTTTTGTGAAAGAAGATGAAGAAATTGTTGCCTTTGAAAAGGAAGCAGAAAAATTACGAGCAATAAATACTAAGAGAGGAATTATTAGTGCAAGATACTATGCTATTGTTGTTACTATTATTCTTATTGCTGTAAGTTTTCTTTGGGGATCTTATGAAGTTACTAAAGGTAGTATATCACTTGGAGATTTGGTTACTTTTGTAATGTTAATGATGACCTTGAATATGCCTACATGGCAAATTGGTTGGTCTATTACTCAATTTCAAATTGGGATGGCTGCTGCAAAGAGAATTTATGAAATGAAAGAAAGAAAAGAGTATGTTCCCAATCCAACTAATCCTGTTGATTGGTCGAAAATCGAAGGTTCAATAAAATTTGATAATGTTTCATTTTCTTATAATGGCGGAAACTCAAGCACTAGAAGAAAGGCTCTTAAGGGTATTGATTTTGAAGTTCCTGGAGGAGCAAATGTAGCTATAATTGGCAATCCTGGATCAGGTAAATCTACACTCATAAAATTATTAATGAGATTATATGATCCTACTGAAGGTGTTATATCCATTGATGGAATAAATATCAAAGATATGAATATCCCCAGATTAAGGGATCATATCGGAGTAATTGAACAAGAAATTTTCCTATTTAGCAAATCAATTCGTGATAATATCTCATATGGGAAACCTGATGCCACTCAAGAAGAAATTGAATCTGCTGCTAGATTAGCTCAAGCTCATGATTTTATAACAGAATTTGAAAATGGGTATGACACAGTAGTTGGTGAGCGCGGTGTAACTCTCTCTGGTGGTCAAAAACAAAGGATAGCTATTGCTCGAGCATTGTTAGTAAATCCTGTTATTTTAGTTCTAGATGATGCTAGTAGTGCTATTGATGCTGAAACAGAAAGAAAAATTCAAACTGCAATTGCTAATGTTCTTAAGAATAGAACGACTTTTATCATCACTCATCGTTTAGCTACAATAAAAAATGCTGATTTGATAATTGTTTTACGAAACGGTATTTTGATGGATAGAGGTACACATTCAGAATTAATTCAAAGAAATGTTGACTATCGGCGGTTATTTGAACGGTTTTCGGTATTGCCACCAATGAAAGCCATGGAGGATCATTAAATGTACGAAACTAAATTGCCTAAAAAGAGCTATGATCGAGTTTATTCCGATAAGGAACTTCTTGGTCGGTTTTGGCGTTATTTAACAACTTACGAATCACAATTGATCATAGTAATAATTTTAATTTTGCTTCTTTCAGGTTTAAACGTGATACCTCCTTTAATGGTCCAAAGAGCATATGATAAATTAGAATTAAGTAATGAATGGACTACTGTTGCTCCTTATGCTATAGCCTATGTT
>JAEORJ010000051.1 GCA_016840945.1 Candidatus Gerdarchaeota archaeon | reverse complement strand
TGCACTTGAAAATCGTTTTAAACCCGTTGAAGCTCCAGCTGTAATTGAAGGAGCACCTACAGTTCAACCTCCAACTGAACCAAAACCACCTACTGAACCTCAAATTCAACCTCCAACAGAACCAGAAGGATAAGAATTTTTTCTTACCCTTTTTTTCATTCTTTTTTATAGATTTAACAATGGGCCTACAATAGGGCCTAAGAATCCTTCAAGTGTGAAAGCTACTAAACTGATTAACATAGTCCACAATACCATAGTCTTTATTTTTCGTACACTCGATATTTCTTGAGTTGATAAAAGCCAAATTATACATGTTAACGCCAAGATTATACTAACAGAAATTGAAGCCATATAAACAACACTTGCTTTTGCTATAAACAATGGTATAATTGAACCTAAAATTGTAAAGAACCACAAACTTGAAGCAATAATGGCTGTCCACTTTGGTCCTGTTGTTGTTGCAACTGTACGAACACCATTTGCTCTATCACCTTCGATATCAATTATGCCTTTCATTACTTCACGTCCAAAATTAAGCATGAATGCAGCAAAAGCCATACATTCAGGTAAAGGATTAATATGAAAGTCAAGAACAAGATCACCATAAAGGAATCCCATCCAAACACCTATTGAAACAGCTAAATTTCCTATGATAGAATACCTTTTCATATAATTCGTATAAGTAGTTACCATAATTGCACAAATAATAGAAGTTACAATTGAAACACCAAATTGACTACCCCAATATAACCACTCAAAAGTATCGATTCCAATTCCCATTAATAAACCAATAACAATAAGAATGATTCCAAAACGTAATGCTTGTTTAGGTTTAATTTGGCCAGAAGGAATAGGTCTAGACGGATCATTGATTTTGTCAACTTCGATATCAAAATAGTCATTTAGAACCATTGCAGAAGCGCTAAGAGCCCATCCACCAACAAAAATCATAATCAAAGATGGATAATGGTAAAAAGTTTCCACACCCATGTCAACCATTATGCCTACAATTGCACACATAGTTATTAGAAAACAATTGAATGGTCTCATAATTCTAATCCAAGGGTTTACCATTGCAAATCAACAACTGTTCGCAAACACTCAAAAACAAAAAGGTTTCGATTGAAATCGAAAGTCTTTAACGTTTTACTTCTTCTTTTTGATAGAAAACTAATTCATGTAATTTGTTAGTTTGAAGATTTAAAATCGGTACTCTACCAGGTGTTGGTATGATATTTTTTGATAACATATAATCAGTTTGTGATTGAAAAGTTCCTGAGTTAATACATTCTACTCCCCGATATTGTGTATGGGAATTAATATGGACATGACCAGAATGATAGACATGAGGAACCCTTTCTATAACTAATTCATCTTTTAAGCTGGGAACAATACTCGTTCGACGACCAAACGTTGGTGCTAAATGTCTAAATCTGAGAGTGTGTATCATTGGCCCATTTGGATCATTCATGCTTAAACCTGGAGTTAACGAGCTAATATCTTCAAAGGAATTACCATGATATATAAGAAAGATTTTACTATGCAATTCAACAGTTGAGGGATTTGAAAGCATTGTTACATTTTTCATCTTCCAAAGATCAGGAGCATATTCCTTGCCTATTGCTGGTTGAGGTAAAGCCATTCTACAAGCATCATGATTTCCTGAAACTATTAGAATATGAATCCATTCGGGTATTTTATCTATTAATTTTGTTGCGTACTTGTATTGATCATAAATATCAGTAATGATTAAATCATCTTCTTGTTTAGGATAAACACCTATTCCTTCAACTAAATCGCCATTAATTATTAGATATTTAACTTGACTAGCTATTGTTTGCTGATATGGATCGTCAACCCGTCCATTTAGAAAATCAATTAATGCTCGGAATGAATCTTCAAGGAATTCTTTACTTCCAATATGTAAATCACTTATCATACAAACGTTTATTGGATCTGCTATTGGATCACCTTTATTCATTATAATAGGGATATCTGGGAAAATAAAATCATTAAGGAGAAAAGTATCTTCATATTTTGAACCATAAAAACCCGCTATTTGGTCATTTAGAAGTTTGCCTGCTTTGTTAATCAATTCCTGCATTTTTGAAGATATGGTTACTTTTAGTTGTCCTGTGGGATCTTCAACATCTATTATCATACCACCATTTTTTAGAGAATATTTTTCATTGACCATTCCGATAATGGCAATTTGTTCATTCGCTTCTAGTTTATGACGAGATACTTCTGAAATAGATATAGGTGAGATGTCACCTCGTTTTTTCAAGATGGTTGCTATTTGTTTATATCTATTATTGAAATATTTCTTAAAATTCTCTATTGTTCCTTCTACAGTAGTTTTCCCTGAAGATTCTTGTAGAATCTTTAAATTTGTTTTAACGCGTTTACCCAATGGAATAAATGTTGTTACTTTGTCTATTTGTTCCTTTTTTTTCTGTTCAGAAATAGAGATTACTTCTTTATTTGCAATAGGTTCTTTTTCTTCTTTATCAATAAATGATTTCTGAGGTTCTTTTTGGTCATCTAATCCTTCTGAGAGAGTTTGTTCAAAAGAAGCTAAAACTTCATTCAATTTATCAGCTGTTACGACTATTTCGTTTTTTAGTGCATCAGCTAATTTATCGATATCTACTACATCTATGTCCATATCTTCTAAAATCTCATGAGCCTCTGGTGTTATTAAACAAAATCGATCTAATAATTCACTCACTAGATTTTTCTTATCAGACATATTCTCACTCTTAACCATTTTTTCATATAAGTTTTTGAGTTTTATTATTACCTACTTATGACGTTTAATCTTAAATTGAACACTTAAAGATCCAAAGTAAATTCAATAGAACACTCATCTACTTTCATAAATGAATAGGTCATAGCTTTTACCTCACTCTCAGGTGGATGTTTAGCTAGATTAAATACTTCACCTTTTAATTCAGCCTCAAGATCATAGCGATTTTTTTCGTTTTTTACTAATTTTATAATCTTTACTTTGTTTGCAACAAAAAGTTCAGTATCAAATAGATAAATTAACTGGTTTATCCAGTCGAAAAGCAATGATTCTAGATCTTCTGATTCAATCTTTACCTCTTGAGTCATTACTTCTTCAATTGTTTCAATATTGGTTATCACATCATAGAAACCTAAAGCTCCTTGGGCAAAGGCTTCCTTGAGATCCTTTCCCACAGCTCGAATAATAATATCAGCTGTCTGATCAAGATATTCATAACTCAACAGTAAAACCTCATTAAATTTAAGTAAACACTTTATTCTATACTTTCGTATCTAATTTCATTTAAGAGTATTGTTCATTATAAAATTGTCTAGCAGACAGTGCTGGTAAAAATGAGGGAAGAGTATTATTCCTTCTTTGCTTGGGAGGGTGTTGAATTTTTGAAGGAATAAAACCAACACTGACTCTGCTAGGAACCCTTGATTTGGCCGAGATAGGTTCAAGATACTATATGTACATTCAATACTTTAAAACTAGACATAATTCTGATAAATAGTAAATAATTACAGCAGTTAGTCTAAAAATCATTTATTAGACTCTACTTGTGAAAATAAATTAGAAGTATCTTCCAATTCACTATCATTTGAATGCCAGAATTCATTAACAATTTGAACAGAATAACCTTTTCTTTGAAGATATTCAGAGTCAGTAGCATTAAGCCTTTCTATCCATTGCTCACAAAAAGATCTAATTAAAGCAAGTTTCAACAAAATTTCATTGTTATTATTTTTAAGTACTTCTTTAGATAAATCACCTATTAATTTAATTGCGATAGTATTAAATGATGGATTATAGATTTTTGTGGTGGGTAATGTTAGATCTTCATAGTCTTCATCAAATAATTCTAACCAGGTTATTAATTGGGCTATGTATTTAATTATTAAATTTCGAGTGTTTTTCTGATTATTATCTTCAATTGATTTAGCTAATTTTCCTGTTGCTTGAGAAAGTGCGGCAATCCACAAATCGTTAATTGGTCTTGATTTGTTTTTAATAAAATTAGTAAGATTTTTTTTCTGTTTTGTTAATTCCAATTCAATTTCAGTAAAAAATTGAGCCACTTTCCCAGTAATGAAAATCGTTTGATTACTTGACTCTTCCATTTAGACCACCCTTCAGTAGAATCTACTAGAAAATAATTTAAATTCCAACATAAAAAGACCACTTGACTTCAAAATTCAATATAAAGTAAAAAAGCTCAATAGCAACTTAATGCTTCTAGCTGATTGAATAGATTGCCTCAAATGTAAGCTTTTTATTTGACAAAAATAAGAACAATAAATCATTTTGAGGTTGTTAAAAAAATGAAACCTATGAGCTTATGCCTAATACATATGGGTAGTAAAGGACTTGAATTAGTGAAAGCATATCCTGAAGTTCTACCACAAACAATAATCAATGAAATTATTGTGAAAAGCATGCCATTAGGTGCAAAAGATGGTGATTTTACTTCAAATGTAATTTCTGAAGATAATGCCTTTTCAAGTTATGTTTTTACTATACCCGAAAATATTGGTAGAGATAACATCGGCTCTTTAGTGGCAGTATTTGATAACACAAATTATAATACAAATGATGTTAGAAAACTCTTTTCTGTTTTAATTTCAGAACTTCGAGATAATAGTGCAGTTAATACTAAAATATTAGCAGAAATTCTACCAACAATTTACAAAAGCTTTGGTGATAAAAGCGTGAAAATAAAAATTAGTTCAGTAGTTACTGTGGAAATAGATTTTGCAGAAGATGAAAAACATCTTGATTCAAAAGATAAAATTGCCAAATCACTTTCAGACGACATGTGGTAATAGGGGTTTAAATAAAACAATGAGGTACTAAAAATGTCATTTTTAAAAACATTATTCAAAAGTAGAACAAAACATGTTAATATGACTATATGCGGATTGGATAAAGCAGGTAAAACAACCATTTTAAATTATCTTGTGAAAGGCGAATACTATGAAACATTACCAACAATGGGTGTAAATAGAGATACCATTGATTTTCCTAAATTAAGAATAAATGTGTTTGATCTTGGAGGTCAAGAAGATTTTCGTGGGTTATGGAATCAAATCAATGAAAAATCTGATTCTTTGGTTTTTGTTGTCGATAGTACTGACAGTTTTCGTCTTCATGAATCCAAAGAAATTTTCTATAATATTATTAATACCCAAATAAATGAAGGCATTCCTGTATTAATCTTGTTAAATAAAGTTGATTTAGAAAATAGAATTAGTAGATCAGATTTTCTTAATGAGTTTGAATTATTACAGAATGAATTGCCTTTTTCATGGGCTTGTTATGAAACCTCAGCAAAAACGGGTTTAGGAATTTTCGATTCCTTTTCATGGTTTATTCAAACATTAAAGGAGGTTTAAATTCTTGGTTTCTGCTTTTACGGCTTATTTTCTTTCAATATCAACTACCGCAGCAATTTTCTCCAATTTATTTACAATAATCCTTTTTAGACAATTTCTTAAGAAGAGAACTTTAGGTACAATTCTTCTAACTATTTGCTTTCTATTTGTAGCAATTGCTGAAACTTTCACTGCTGTAGGTCAATATTTCTATGTTTTTATTGGTGAAAATATTTACACTGGTCATTTTGAAGTTTCGTTTATTTTCTGTTATGGTATAGCATATGTTTTCTTTTATTATTTCTCAAATAGACATATTTTACAAGACAAAGATTTCCTTAAAGCAACGACCACAATATTTTCAACAGCATTAGTTTCTCTAATTAGTGCTTTTATGTTTTCAGAATTATTAAATGATGTTCCTCTTGCTGATAGAATATTTGTGAATGAAATTATACTACATGGTCCTGAAGTTATACAATATCTGCCAAATCAAATTGTAGGTTTAATTGTTTATATTCCCATTTTTGCTCTTATACACATAAGAATTATTGTTCGTTTAATTAAAATTAGACGAGACCTTGACAATCCAATCTCAAAAAGAGGTTTCACCTACATACTTTATTCGGTTTTATTTATGGTTCTATCTACTTTAATTGCCAGTTTCTATATTATAGGAGGTGTCAATGATATTGGATGGATAGTAGGCATTCTCCACACCTTAAGAGGTGGAACAGCTATCGTTAGTATTATCTTTGGTTATTTTGGTTGGATTTTACCAGATTGGCTAAAGAAACGAATTAAAGGTAAAGCATGGATCGTTAGTCAAATGAAAAAAGAAATCACTACTCAAGTTGCTCCAATAGCATCCTCAAAAAATGTTAATAGCTCAAAAAATATTTCAGCTGTTGAGGTTTCGGATCAATAATTTGAAAAAGGAATTGTTTGAATTCCTTTTCTATTTTTATTTTTCATCAGTATAATCAAAGATTACCTTTATTGCTTTATTCTGACCTTTGTTCATAGAGATTTTATATGCTTGTTTATAATCCTCTATCCTAAATTTATGAGTCACTAATCCTACATATAGTCTTGGATTATTTGCTAAGAATTTTAATGCTAATTCAAAAGCATTATATTTTTTACCTTCGTATTCTTCCTCCCCATAAATCATCGAACCTATAATAGCTAATTCTTTATAGGCAACTAATGCCCAGTCTATTTTCTTGGTAATACTATAGTCTAATCCTAAAATAATCACCTTACCGTTGCTCCTTGCCAAATGGAGAGAATCATCTAATGTTCTTTCATTCGCCACACAATCAAAAATAACATCAGGCCCTGAATTACCATAAAGAACTTTTTTTCCTAAGGTTGGTTTGAATAAT
>JAEORJ010000050.1 GCA_016840945.1 Candidatus Gerdarchaeota archaeon | reverse complement strand
GAAAATTTAGCTACAATAGAATCAACCATTGCAGCATTAATGCCAAATATTCAAGTTAATCCTGATTCGATAAATGAGCAATTTATTGGGTCTTTTATTGGGTCATATATTCCAAATGTAAGAAATTTCTTCTATATAATGCTGGGTACAATAATACTAATAATCGTTATTTTACTGATTATGTTTACTGAATTTATACTAAGACAAAGGTCACAAGAATTTGCAATCAAAATGTCATTAGGTGGATCAAAACAAATGATTAGTCGATTATTGTTGGTAGAAATATCAACAATAGTTCTAAGTGCCAGTATTGTTGGTATCATTGTTGGTATAGGATTTTCCTATGTGATATTCCAATTAATGACTC
Source organism: Candidatus Gerdarchaeota archaeon (assembly GCA_016840945.1). Next base: position 4,470 of record JAEORJ010000050.1, on the reverse strand, counting down.
CTTTACTTACTTCTCACAATCTGATACCTTTTACTGTAAGTATACCTGTTACTGAATTGGTTATGTTTCCGATAATAATTACACTAGTGGCCTTAATTGGTGTTCTCCCTTCAATTCTTAGACATGGACAAGAGAAGATTATTAATGCTTTACGAAGTTAAAACTTGAAGAAAATAAAGTGGTTTTCTAGCTAATATATTAGCTAGAAAATGTTTTTCTTGAAGATAAACAAAAGTAAAAAAATAGCCCAAAAAATGAACAAAAATATCAAAAAAAGACTATTTTTTGTTTATATATAAAATATCGTTCTATCGCCAAAAACTTTTAAATAAGTATGTGAATAAAATAAACCGTACTCTATCTTTTTTAGAAGAGGTACAGTACCTATTCATTGTGGAAGGTAAAAAAACTTGATCAAGAAGGATTTACGAAGAATGGTTCTTCCGTTAGCAATCATGATAGCTATAAGTGTATCTCCATTTTTAGCTACCAGCACACAAGCTGCTAACCCGATACCTTTCTTTTCAATCAGTGTCTTGGCGCCCAATACCAATGCTGCAAGAAGTCAATGGGCTACCTTAATGGTAGAACAATTGCCTAAGATTGGTATTGGAGTAGATGTATTTGACCACACCGGTTGGGCTCAAATTACCCCCAGAACCTGGGACTATCCAGGTCCTTATCCAATTCCACCATATGACGAAGGTGGGTATGATCTTTTCTTCGTTGGTTGGTCTTGGGGTCTTGACTGGGATCCAACAGGTCTCTATGACAGTCCATCAATCACACCAAATGGTGATAACTTCTATCAATATACAAGTCAAGATATGGACTGGGCTATAAGCAATTATACCGCTTCATTCGTACTAGATGATAGAATCTACTGGTGCGAAGAAATCCAAGCTTTATTGTATGAGGACTTGCCTCAAACAACCATTATCTATCCATTATCTCTCTACCCACATGACGTCGACTTTGAAGGTTGGGACGGTCTCTTATGGGCAGCAACCTATCAAAATATGGAAAACTGGAGCGTTGGTGATGCAACAGAATTCCACTATGCTTGTCCAGCAGACTTTGTCGATTTCCATCCATATTTCTATGAATCAGTTTATGATGCTCAATGGATTGAACAAATTTATGATGGTATGTATGAACGTGACCCATTGAATGGTCGAGCATACAGTCCAAAAATTGCAGAATCAATTGACAGTACTGACGGTTTAACCTACACTATTGTTCTAAAAGATGATGCTGTATTTGCCGATGGTGATGACTTAACTACCGCTGATGTAGAATTCTCCTACAACCTCTTAATTGACCCAGATTTCGGTAACCCATCCTTAGCTTATTGGGAACTTTATCTAGATGGTTCATCCGTAAGTATCACCAGTGCTACTGAAATGTCTATCACATTCTTGAGAGAATATGTCTTCCAAGATGGTAACTTAGCAGTAGACATTTTACCAGAACACATTTGGGGTGGAATCCTTCCAGAAGATATGGAAGAACAATCTGTCACTTGGGCATCCGGTGATCCAAACAAACTTATGGGTTCAGGTCCTTACTACTTAGAAGAATATGATGGTACCAATGGTGTTATCCACTTAGTCAAGAATCCATACTATGCCGCATGGACTGGTATTGATCCAAACTTTGATGACATTTACTTAGAATACTATTCTAACAAAGAAGGTGCACTTTCTGACTTAGCTGCTGGTGAAATCCAAATGGTTGACGCTCAATTTACACCACAAATTGATGAAGTCCCAGCTGGATGTGCCTACACATTAGTAGAAGACCCAGGAACACAAGAAATGGCCTTTAACTGCTTACACCCATACATCGGTACTGGTGAATTATGTCCAATAAGCGATCCAGAATCAGGTAAGAACATACGAAAAGCTATTACAAGTATGATTCCAAGAGACACCATTGTTGAAGAAATCATGAATGGTTTAGCCGCTCCTGGAGTAACAGGTTGTCCTAATGTCGCTATCGGTTTTGATGAAACATTAGAACCATACCCATACAGCATTGACTTAGCTAAACAATATATGGAAGCTGCTGGTTTTGTATTTGTTTATCCAACAACCACAACTGGCATCGGCTTATATGTTGTAATTGGTATACTTGCCTTAGCTGGTGCAAGCCAAGTTTTCTTCTTGAAGAGAAGAAAATAAGCCATTAGGCTTTTTTTCTTTTTCTTTTTTTTTCTTTAATCTTTCCTAAAAGCAAATTATTTTGAAAATATAGTACTAAAAAACATGATTTACTATTTTTAGCTATCAAATGCCTTTTTCTAATATTTAGCAAAATCCTTTAAAGGTGTAGTTATTATTTAATTTCAAGACCAAGAAAATATATAAAAAAGGCAAAATTCATTTGTAAGTATTAGCATATAAGCAAATGGATTAGGAAAAGCAAATAAAAGATGTGAATTACAGATGATTGGTTCTAAAACTAACCGTACAAGTTTATTCCTTAGTCTCATAGTTATAACTTTGACTTGTTCACCCCTTCTTATGGTGAAAGGTGAATCAGTTCTTTTACAATATGAAGATTTTGTTATTGCTCCTTCTCAACCACCTTTAATAGCCCAAGCACAATTTGATCTTAATATTAACAATGAATATGTTTTAGGTATTCCTGAAACTGATGCTATTGGTTTTCGATCTGACTCTAGATATTATCGATTTGAGATTTGGTCCACTGATCGAGTTGAAATCTATATTCTAGATTCTAGTGGTTATTATAGTGAATATCGCGATTTTCTCGATAATTATGTTGGAAGTGCCCCTACATCGTACTCTTATTATTGGCTTTGTTATGGTTATTTTGTAATTGAATTTTATGATGAGTCAATAAGTCCAAAATTAATTCTATTTTCAGATGGAGAAGATGTAACAGGCGAGTATCTTTGGACTGAAGGATCTTCAGCAATTGAATATAAACCATATTATCAAAGAATTGTTGGTGGAGATCGAACAACAAATGATACTATTCACATCTTTAATTTAAATGCCTCAGTTAGTGTCTTCATATTAGATGATAGTGCGTATTATGCTTATTTAGTCCATCCAAATACTCGACCAAGTACTTTTAATGCTGAAATAGCAATATTAGATGCGACTGAAATCACTTTTAGCTATCAAGCTGAAGCGAATACGACTTATCATTTATTGATTTGGCATGAAGAATTTCATTCTCGAGTTTATGGTTCAATAGTTTATACTTACGAATATGTAAGAGGATTTTTTGAACATTATTGGTCTTTATTCTTTGTTATTTTGATAATAATTTTAGTTGCACTCTTTACAGTTTTCCGTAAATATACACTACCACCAACAGTTTGGATAATGACAAAAGCCAAACTTTACATTATCTCAATTCCTTGGAAAGCAGTGAAAAAATACTTTGGTGAAATACGGGAAGAATTTAGAGATTCACTTGATTCCATGAAAGGATTAAATAAAGATGTAGAACTAGAAAAAGAAGAAATATCTCCTTATAAACAAAATAAAGTAGCAGGATTATCAGTAATAATACCTTTGAGTATTCATCGATTTATGGTAGGTAAAATAGGTACAGGTATAGTTTCTATCTTAGTACAAGTAGTAACTATTCTATTCATTTATTCAGGAATTGATTATATTCAATTCTTTATGGCTCAAGAAGAAGGTCTTGGTGTTGGTATTATCTTCCTAGCCTTATCTATAGTAACTTTATCTTTCTATATAATAGATATTGTAGCTACTTTCCTAGGAGTATTTAAAGATAAAAATAAAAAATTAGTAGTAAACTAGTAATCTACTAGTTTTCCTTTTTTTTCTTATTAGATTTTTAATAATGTTTTTGTACTAAATTTCATAGTGTATATTGAAGTTGATAAAAATGGCAAATGAGGATAATTTAAAATCATCGAATTTAAAAGAACCTGTAGCAAAAGTTGAGGAAGATGATTTTGAGGATCTTCTCGAGAATGATACCACCGAAGATAGTGAAATTATTCCTTATGACTCACAGAAGGTAAAACTAAAATGGTCACGTGTTATTATAGTAAGTTTTGTCTTAGCTATTTTTACTGCAGGTTTAACTTTATTGACTATGTGGATTATCATTAGCAAAAATGAAAATAAAGCAATCTATTTACTTCTTGAAATTATCCTTCTAATTGAATGTGGGGTGTTCTTTACTTTTGGAGGTTGTGTTGGAACATTTAAGCAATCTTTTACTATTAGTCGTTTAAGATTTCGTAAAAATAAAGATAAACAAATAACTGGAGCTGATACTAAAATAGCTATAGCCAGTTCATATACTTATGTTTTTGCTGGAATACTTTTAGGATTAATGTCTTTAATAGCTCATTTTATCATTGCTAATATTCCCTCAGATGCTTTCATTTAATCTAGAGTTATAATAAACTATTATTAAGATTAAAAACTATTAATAATCTATGAGGTTGGATTT
>JAEORJ010000419.1 GCA_016840945.1 Candidatus Gerdarchaeota archaeon | reverse complement strand
ATGTTCTGAAAGAGCACGAGAAAGACTTGGACCGTCTCATCGGTCAACTAGGCATCATAACCGAGAGTTTGGGAGACACAGGCGAAATAACGGGCAAAATCGAAAGTATTGAAGACAGAATCACAACTCTTCAAGACGAAATAACCAGCCTCATAAAATGTGTTGGTGCCCCAAAACAAGTTCCCACTTATGCCTCTGCACGAACCCCGGTGATAATGAAGTGCAAACAATGGGAGGATTTCAAGAATATGGCAGCCGGTGCAGAAACAGTCTCCTACATTTTCAAAGAGGTTGAAGGAACATTCCAGGCTGATGCCCTGTCAAAGGGCAGAGTCGTATCATACACAGGAGAATTCCCACAGAACTCCAGTCTGCTGAAGTTATGGCTCTCAAGAGAACTTGATATTGCTGAAGAGGTCATCTTCGAGGGAGACCTAAAAATCGGCTAAGCCCGCTTAGCAAAGTTTTCGTTTTTTGTTACAAGGTTTTTTCTATAATGTTTTATAAGGAACACAAGATTGGTTATTAGAACTGTTGTGGCAAAAATAACTAGTAATACCCATAGGGTAGTTTGATCTTTTTGTACGCTGGGTTTGTATGAATCTAACAATACTTTTATCTCTCCAATATTGGTTTTTACAAATGCTAAGTCGCCTTCGATATCAAGTATTATTCCTTCCAGGTTACCCAAAGTAGTTTCTATTTCCACAATATTTCCGTCCATATTTGATATTTTTAGTTCGATATTGCTGAAATCGGTTTCAATTTCGCCTATGCTTGTTTGGACAGTTGCCATGTTTTCATTTAGTTTAATGAGCTGGGCATCTATCTGGCTAAAGTTGAGGCATATTTGACCAACAGCAGTCTCGAGGGTTACTAAGGATCCATGGATTTCTGATAATGTTATGTTTAAGGAGTCAGTTTTTACTTGTACAACACCGAGTTGGGTCTTAATTATAACAATGTCTTCTTGAATGGATTGTACTGTCCCGTTCAAATTGCCCAGAATTGTGTTTATGTAAGCAGTATTTTCATGGATATTCGTAATGTCAAATTGAATATTATCTATTTTCGTGTCAATTGTTCCCAAAGCGGTTTTAATTGTTGCAGTTGTGTTATTAAGTTCAATTAGTTCACTATTTATTTCAGTTAAGTTAACATCTATTTTTCCTATCTCAGTTTCAATAGTTAGAAGCGAATCATGAATACTGGAAAAGTTGACCTTTAAATCGTTAATCTCTAAGTGAAGTAGGCCTAAACCGTTTTTGATAATAAGAACGTTATCTTGTATTGATACTATGCTTCCTTGAATAATGCCTAATGAAGAGTTTAGGGTCACAACATTCTTTTCAATAGTTACTAACATCAGTTCTAGATTGCTGATATCAGTTTTTATTGTCCCTAATTTTGTCTCTATTACTGCTATTCTTCCATCAATTTCAGTTAGGCGTGCATTAATCCCTTCCATAGATATTTTAATTATGCCTACATCTGTTCTAATAGTAGCAACATCATCGTGAATTTCCGATAGCCAAGCTTCCAAACCATTTAAAGTCTCACTCAATAAGTAACTCTTAAGGGCAGCTCCATCAAAGGTCTTCCCGTCACAAATATTGTAACATCCTTCAACATATAACGTATAGGTACCTCTTGAAGCATTGTAAGGAATCGTGTAAGATATTATGTAAAGCCCTTCATCAACACAGCTAAGCAAATTGGTCACTTTTGAATACACAATTCCCTCATAATATAGGGTAGCCTCAATTTCTGCATTAATTGGATTACCGGATAAAGAAACAAGGATATAGAATTCAGCTTTTTCTCCAGGAAAATATATTGATCCAACATCAACAGTAATATCTAATTTTGTGCCTGGTAGAGGATTTGTCGGTAATCCAGCTTGAACCATTGGAGTTAACACTAGAAGTTCAATTAATGTAATCAAAAATAACCAAATAGTTTTAGAACTAATCGAATTCCTGGGTGTATTTGTTTTCATTACTGGTTTTTCCACAATTAACAGCCATTTGGTAGACTTAAACCATATTTCGAAATTTTAAATATAGTTCTAAAAGATAATAGTCGCTTCCAATTATCTACACACATCGTAATTTCCATAGTGCATTAAGTTGTTATATATGAATAATGGTGAAGAAGTAACTAAACTGCTTGACTCAATAATTGGATTCATTAAAAAATATTCAATGATATTCGAAATAACTTAACGTTTTACTTAATACTTTTTCATTAGTTTAATTGTTTCTTCCAAAGCTATGAGTCTTTTTTCAAGAACATTTGCTTTTGTTGAATATTTTTCCAATCTTTTTTCGTCTAAAAGAATCCAAAAAGTGAGGGTTACTCCACTTAATGCGGATATTGCGTAATACCCACAGAGGATGAGCTTATTACTTTCAAAATTGACCACATTGCTAAAAAGAATAAATAATGTGACAAAAAACATGACCAAGAAATTGGTAGAATGAAAGAAAGCCAATAATGTTCGTATTTTCAAACATAATAACCCCTAACTAGAATATTTTGCGTACACATTCTATTCTATACTTTACTTGGTGTGCACGTATCATTCTAATCTAAAAAAGATCTTGCATTTGCACTATTAGTAATTTCTTAATCTAAAAACAGTATCAGGAGTTCATGATTTCATACATTAGTTCAAAAAACTATACAAATTTGGGCATAGAAAAAAGAGGACTCGTTATTCCTATTCTTCAAGCTTATGATAATTTACGTAAGAACGAACATGATTCGGTACTTGATTTCGTGCGCGCTTCTATAAATGGCTTCTAAGCAATTTAGATACCTTTCTAAGAATTAAAGCGTCAAACGCTGATTCTAAAGTTGCATCGTAGCATGTGCGCACGCTAAAAGGTATGTGATTCTGCAACAAGAAACAGACAATCAATCTTGACTGCGGATTCATAAATGATTAATTAGCGAATCTGTTTTTTTGTTTATAT
>JAEORJ010000418.1 GCA_016840945.1 Candidatus Gerdarchaeota archaeon | reverse complement strand
CTGAGGAAATTGATTTCTTGATTGAAATGGGTGGTGGTAATCATTCTTTTGAGGATTTAGTCAATAGAATAGATATACCTAAAGAGGATATTAAGCGGATGCTAGATGCTTTGGTATACAAAGGGCAAGTGGCTATCATAAAAGATAAGCAAGGAAATGATGTTTATCATATTATGACTATTTTTCCAGGTTGGTTTGAATTATATTTAATGAGAGGAGAAAATAGAGAAGATACCAAAGCTTTTGCTGAACGAGTTGAAGAGTTATTTGAATCAGCCTATCGAATAGGTAATCAAGAAATGGTAAACCAATCCATGAGAGATGTTGGTGCGCACATAAAGGTTCTATCATTAGATCCTCCAAAAACTGCTACAATACAGATTGAGAAAGCATTACCAGAAAATGAAAATCGTATTTTTGCTACAAAAAGCATTAATGCAATTTTCGAGAAGCTGGATGAAAATGAAACTATAGCTGTGGGTCATTGTTTCTGTCGATTTGAAAAGGAGCTTATTGGGGATCATTGTAGAACAGATTTACCAATGGAAACATGCATTTCAATAGGCCCTGGTGCAAAACATGTTATTGAGCAAGGAATTGCTCGTAAAATAACTAAAAAAGAAGCTCAATCAATGATTACAGAATTTCAAGATAAAGGAGCTATACATCAAGCTACGAGAATTATCCCTCTTAGAGATTTTCAAGCAAAATATCAAATTGATATATTCTGCAATTGTTGTTGGGATTGCTGTGGTATTTTAGGGAATTATAATCGTGGATACCTTCCATACGTTCTAAAAACCTATTATAGAGCAACAATAGTTAATATTGAAAATTGTACAAGCTGTAGTCAATGTGTAAAATTCTGTCCTGTAAGTGCAATAAAATTAGATGCAAATGAATTGCCTTACATTAACGATGCTATGTGTATTGGCTGTGGTCAATGTCATCATCATTGCAAATTTGATATTATCGATTTGCTCGAAGATGAACGAGAACTTTTCTTGCCAATCCTTGATAAAGAGCAAGCTAAGATTAAACCTAAAGATTTCGATGAAGAAGATGATGATACTGAATTTGATGAAACAGCTACAAGTGACCGAGAACAAGTCATCAAAGTATTAAATGAAACTAGACAGAAATTTACTCTCGAACAAAATATTAAAACATTCCAGAAATGGAATAAAACATTCCTATATTACTTCACTGATCTCGATGAATACTACTATTTCGTAGTTGAAGATGGTGTTCCTGGTGAATTAAAAGAAGGCAAAATTGAAAAGCCTGATGTCTTCTATACTGTTTCTGGAACAGTTTTTATTGGTATGATGCATGGTCATATCGACGCATTTAAAGCTTTCAGAAAGAAATGGGTATCAGTTAAAGCTCCAGTGAAGGATTTAATTAAATTACAAAAATTAATAGATTGAAGTTAGAGAATCTTCTCTTGCTTCACTTTTTCTAGATTATACATTCTTCTCAACAATAGTATTTGTCCTATGTGCATTGCTTCATGTTCTATTAGATGATGCAATATCCATTCAATGGAATAATGATTCCCTTCTGATTCGATTATGGTACATAAATCTTCATCCTTGAATTCCTTTAATCGGTTATAGACTTGTTTACGAACTGAATGTAATTTTTCCATATAGAATTCTTGATTCATTCCCTTTATTTGAGGTATATCTACATCTTTTCTAAGTGAGAATGCGTATTTCCATTCTTCTTCATCCATCTCTTGTTTATCGATATCATAAAAAATCCAGCTCCATTCTACTCCTGCTATATGTAGAAGTAATGTTCCAATTGTCTCGATTTTTCTTTCATGTGGAGTATAATCTAATGCTTCGTCAGGTAATTTTAAAACAATTTCAATTAGATATTCTCTTTGTTCTACCATTTGTGAATAATAAGAGTTTAATTTGTTAGGTAGTTTATAATTTTTTGAAAATGTATTTTCCTTTATGCTTGTCATTTTAATCTGAATAAAAAATAATGAAATTTACTGATAAAGTTAATTCCTTAGAATCTTTTATTTTTCAGGTATAATACTGTCAGCAAACCAATCAGAATCAAATGGTTTGAAATCACTGTATTTTTGCCCAACACCAATAAAGATAATTGGTGCTTTCGTTGCATAAACTACAGATAATGCTGCACCACCTTTAGGATCAGCATCAACTTTTGTTAAGATACTAGCATCAATACCAACCATTCGTTCATATTCTTCAGCTTGTAGTGCTGCGTCATTGCCAGTCAAAGCATCAGCTACGAAAATATTCAAATCAGGTTCAGCTATACGAACTATCTTTTCTAATTCTCGCATAAGATTCTTGTTTGTTTGTAACCGACCTGCAGTATCAGCTATTACCACATCGATTTTTTTCGCTCGAGCATGTTGTATAGTATCGTAAATAACTGCCGCGGGGTCTGATCCGTAATCTTGTTTTATTATCCTAACACCTAGCTTAGCACAATGTTTGCTAATCTGATCAATCGCTCCAGCTCTAAAAGTATCACCTGCGCCTATAACTACAGAGTAATTTCTGTCGATTAAAAATTGAGTTAATTTAGCGATTGATGTTGTCTTTCCTGAACCATTTGGACCAAAAATTGCAAAAACCGTTGGTTCACCGATTTTCTTATTTTCTTCAATTATTTTAATAATATCAATTTTTTCACTAGGAGAATCTAAAATACCTTTTATTGAATTTCGAAGAGCTTCATAGGCTACTTTCTTTATAGATGTAAGTCGACCTATTTTTGTAGTAGCTAATGCCAGTTCAACTTCTTTAGTAATTTTTTCTGCTATAGGAACTGCAACATTATTGCCAATAAGCGCTAGTTGTAAATCATACAAAGGCTTTTCTAATTTCTTTTCTGTGATTTCCTTTTGAGTGATTTTTTCTAATGCTGAGTCAATTCCGTTTCTTAATTTCTTGAACATTCTTTTGATTCTCCATAACTCTAGATTGTAAAATGCTCTTAATATTTCTAGTGATATCCCAGAAAAATAAAAAACCTACCAAGTCTAAATTGCCTGTTCAAATATGATCTAACTTACTAAACTTGGATCATAGCTTGGTTTTGATGGGCCTTGAAGTTGTTGATAGATTGCTTGTGCTCTTTGCTCAAGCATTCCAATTTGATTTATAACCATCTGTAATTGTTCTGCAAGAGCTATTCTTTCCTTCTCAACTTCATCAACTCTTTTATCAATGTCTTTGATTGCATCATCTACAGGTTTTTCAATTATTACACCTGCACCAACATTGTAAAAGACTTTCTTAGGATCGATTGGTTTGGCTTTAATCATTACTCCAGAACCTAATTGTAATAATGTTTCTTCTGGTTTAGCTTCTTCCTTTAAATTTGCTAAGGTGGTTTTTGTCCTTGTAAGATCGATTAGGTAATTTTGCAATGTTTCTACTTGTACATCTAATTGCTTGCGATACTCATCAAATTGTTGTAAGGTGCCACTTATTTGTTGCAACTCTTGTCTTAAATCATTTTCTTTCAATTTTTTAGCTCCTCAATTATCTAATAATGTCATAACATATAATGACTTCTCTTTTATTTTGAGGGATGGATTTGCACTTTATCATCAGCTGCGATTTCAAGTAAGATATTATCTTTTAATTCAGCTGCTTCAATTTCCTTGATGTTTTTAACATGAAGTAATAGTCGAGTGATTCTGTGCTTGCTACCTATTCTGGCATAAGCTTTTTGAAGTGCGTCATCTTTGCTTGTTGCTCTAACATCGACTTCATATACTTCATTGCCTTTGACTGGTTTTTTAACAAATGTTATTCTGTAATTTTTTACTTGGACTTCTTTTGACATTTCTATACAACTCTTATTTTTGAACTAATTCAACAAAATTCATTGTGTTTTTATTATTTTTGGATATAATGATTAATAATTCACATACCTCGTAATGTTTGATAGAGTCTTTGTAATTCTGGACCTGTTGTTTCTTTACCGGCAATAGCTCCAAATGAATTTGCAAAACAACCCACACTAACATATGGTATCCCTCTATTTATTGTTCCAACATTAGCTGGAATACCAAATCGTTCGCTTAACCAAGTTAGTTCCATTTCTGAAGTGAGTGGATGTGTTAAAATCCCTTTATTTGTGACAAGAGCATGTGATCCCACTAATGGTGATTTTATAATATTTCCTTTTTCTACCTCAACATCTAAGGTGTCTCTTATTTGTTGCATAGCTTTTGGTTCAAACTTTTCATGAACAATCGCTCCTTTATCATTAACAAGGATACAATTACCAAGGCAAGTTAATTTACTCTCAACAACCTCAATATTCACTGAATCACCAAGAGCTTCTTCAATTTTTGCCCTTTCACGGGGAGTAAAGATATGTGGTAATAATATTCCTTTTGAGTTAGCAGCGATTAGAATGCCTACTAATGAAGTGTCACCAATGTTTAATTTTATTATTGGAACTTCTAGAGCTTTGGCTATAGCTTCTTCAGCTTTTGTATTCCAAAACTCTGAAATTAGAGCAAATTTATCTGTAGCACGTCCAAAAGCTCCTAATGAACTTAGTCCTTGCACAGTAGTTCGAATAATATTCATTGATGAATCACCAGTTTTTGTTTAATTGACAAGTAAATTTTCGCTAATACCACACAATAATCTTGATTTGCCTCGATTGAGATTAGCTATTTAAATTATTGTTTCAGAATGAGTATTTAAATGATAACTCAAAGAAGTAGTTTCATCGTATATAAAATTATTTTATTAAAGAGAATATTTTAAACTAGTAATTGAAAGAATTAAATCATGTCAAAAATTAAGGTAGTCTCAATTTCACATCAAATTGATCCAGACGGTATTGGAGCACAAGCTATTATTTTTCGATATTTTCGTGAATTAAATATTGAACCAGTAGGATTGTTGGCTGACTACTATAATTTTGAAGAAGTATTCAAACAAGCAATAGCTGAAGAACCAAATGTTTTGATTGTTAGCGATATTGGCTTAAACAGCACTTTAATACAGAACATTATTGAACCTCTAAGAAGCTTAAATGCAAGAAAAATATGGATAGATCATCATAATGCAACCGATGAAATGAAAGAAATGCTTTCCAGCGCAACAGATGAGTTTATTCATGATACTTCAGTTTGCGCGGCAGAAATTGTTCAACAAAGGTTTTTACCAAATGATCCAATATCAAAAGAAATAGCACAAATTGGGCATAACGGTGATTTTGATGTCAATGATCGATTAGCAATGGTTTTCTATACCTTAATTGATTACCATAGAAATTCAATGGATGATTTAATAAGAATACGAGAAATCTTTGCTCAAGGGGATTTTAAAAATCAAATGGTGTTTGATGAGTATATTGATGCCTATAAAGTATTTGAAGCTGAACGTGATAGAATTAAAAATTCCAAACAAACAATAACCATTGCAGGCCTTACGATCACAATAGCTAGTTCAGCTATTTTACCTCGTGGTAAAGTTACTAAATTCTTATCTGAAATTTGCTCAGAAGATATTTTGGTAGCTATTGATACTACTAATTTTAGAATAGGTTTACGTAGTGAAAAAATAGATGTTGCAACAGTTGCTAGTTATTTTGGTGGAGGTGGCCATAAGCATCGTTCAGGTTTCACTTATCAGAATGCAACAAATGATGATTTAACATTATCTGAAAAATTCTTATCTGAATTGGAAAAAGCAATTTTAGCTCAACAAAACAAATCTTAAGCTAAGAGCTATTTTTATTTAATATCATGTCTAATATTTGTTATACTGCAAAGGTGTAATTAGATGTTAAAAGAACGTCAAAAGAGATTACAGGAATTATTAGCAAAAAACAATTCTGAATGTGTTATTTTATTTCCTGGTGTTGATTTATTTTATGTTTCAGGATTAGATATTCATCCTAGTGAGCGATTGACAGTTTCAATAGTACCACAAAAAGGAGAACCAATATTTATCTGCCCTAGTTTTGAAGAAAGTAGATTTAAACGAAATTTAGAAACTGGTGATATTAGAACTTGGCAAGAAGATGAGGATCCTTTCAAATTACTTAGTACCATCATTAAGGAATTAGATATTCAAGCTAAACAAATTTCATTAGATAACAAATTATGGTTTGAATGGTTTTTAAGAATTAAAAAGGAGTTACCGGAAGCAAAATTCGTTAATTCAACTAATATCATACAAGCTGCTAGATTAACAAAATCTATAGATGAACTAGCAATAATGAGAGAAGCAACTAGAATAGCTGCAGAATCAATTACAAGATCATTTGTACAAATAGAGGTTGGAATGACTGAAACGATTGTTGCTAATATAGTTAAGGAGGAATTAGCAAAGGAAGGTTTGCCTGCTTTTAACTTGGTACAATCTGGTCCTAATAGTGCTTTACCACATGGTTCACCAACAGGTCGCGTTATTGAGAAAAATGATGTTGTGCTGATTGATGCAGGTCCAATATACAAAGGGTATGTTGGAGATATAACTATGACAAGTGTGATAGGAGAACCTAGTGATAAATTCAAAGAAATCTATGAAATTGTGTTCAAAGCAAATAGAGCTGCATATAATGCTTCGAAAATAGGTGTTAAAGCTGAGGATGTAGATAAAGCTGCTCGAGATGTAATAACAAAAGCTGGTTATGGTAAATATTTCACTCATAGACTTGGACATGGGATTGGTATCGAAGTACATGAACCGCCTTATATGGTATCAGGAAATCAGTTAATTCTACAAGAAGGTATGTGCCATACAATTGAACCTGGTATTTATATTGAAGGTGAATTTGGTGTTCGTATTGAAGATAATGTCTTTGTTGGTAAAGACGGTTGCGAATTTCTATTTGATGTCCAAAGAAGATTATGGGAGTTATAACTCCCAATTTTTTTCTCGGAGAGAATATAATGTCTGAAAAAGGAACTTATTTGTTATTTGTGAAAAATGAAGCTAAATTCAAAACTATTGTTGGTTCAGCTGGTGAGATTGAATTCCCAAAAGGTTGTTATCTCTATATTGGTTCAGCTTTTGGTCGTGGCGGGCTTAATGGGCGAATAAATAGACACAAAAGATTAAATAAGAAAATTTTCTGGCATATAGATTTTCTTTTATCAAGTGAAACGGTAACATTAGTATTGATAGGTAAAATTTTTTCTGACAAAAGATGGGAGTGCCCTATAAACATTCGTCTAAAAGATTTTTTTAGTGATGAAAAACTAACACACATAATAAATTTTGGTTCATCAGATTGCCAGTGTGTAAGCCATTTATATTATTACAATGAAGAATTAACTGAGGAACTAATTCAGACTATTTCGCTTTTGATTGCTCCAAATGAAATAGTAATTCAAAAACCATAACTTAAAATGTAGTCAATTATATAATATTACTAACATTAGGATGAGTGAATAATGTCAGAAGTAGAAACAATAGTTTATTTTGAGAAACCGGGCCATAAAAATACTGAAAAAGCGTTAAAGTTAGCTTATGAGTATTCTGAAGAATATAATATACCAAAAGTTGTTATTCCAACCTCTAAAGGCTCTACTGCTTCAAAAGCGCTTGATATATTCACAAATCTAGAAAAGCTAGTCATTATCACTCATAGTTATGGTTTTATCAATCCTGGTGAAAACGAATTGGATTCGGATTTAAGGCAACTTCTATTGGATAAGAAGATTTCAGTGTTAACAACAACTCATGCATTCGCTGGTATTGATAGAGCTATTAGAAGAAAACATGGTACCTGGCAGATAGCTGAGTTAGTAGCTGAAGTTTATCGAACATTTGGTCAAGGAACTAAAGTTTGTGCTGAAATAACACTTATGGCAGCTGATGCAGGTTTAATACCAGTTGATCAAGATATTTTAGCAGTAGGAGGAACAGGTAGGGGAATAGATACCGTATGGCAAATAACTCCTGCATATACATTCAATTTCTTTGATCTTAAAATGAAGAAGTGCTTATGTAAGCCTTTATAGTAATCTTTCAGCAGCTTGTTTATAGTGAGGTTTAGAATCTGACCGAGCTGCTTGTTTGATAATTATTTTCTTGAAATGAGAATATTTCAAATCATTGATTTTGAATTTTTCTTTTATTAAATTTTTAATTTCGTTATTAGGAATATCTTCTGGTAAATCAGCAATGAATTCAGCAATATCTAAAATTGAAGCATCTTTAATGATTTCGCGAATAGGATTACCAAAAACATTTTTGACAATTACCTCATATTCATCTTTTTTTACTTGAGCAATAACGTGAAAGTCATCATTACCACTTTTTGGTATAATTCGAACATTTAATGCTCTATCACCAGTTAAAAGCCCAAAACCTAATTCAGTATCAAGGTCTGCTTTTTGTAAAACAACTCGTTCCTCTAATTTGTCAATAAGTGACTCAAGATTGGTCTTGTTGTTCAAATGAAATACTAATTCTTTTACCAATAAGCTTCACCAGTAAAACTCAAAAAACTGGACAAAATAACAACTAGCTTAATAGTTTATAACTGATTAGGTTTTTCCTAAAAATAATAAAAAGAAAAAAAGGAAAAAGGGACTTACTCCCTTTTATCTCTTATTTTTACGAACACGATAAGTTATGAAAGATAAAATTAAGATTCCTAGAATTGAGATTGGAATAACGAAACCAGGGAAAAATCCTGAAGGAGTTGTAGTAGATGATGGATTTATTGTAACATATACTGTTCCTGGATTAGGGGTATCAGCAATGAAATCTACTGAACAATCATTTGTATCTACGTTAGCTGGATCTCTTTGTAAACTTAAATCACTTGTCATTGTGCCCGTCCAAGATGTATGTCCAGATAAAGTCACATCACCCCAAACACAAGCATCCCTGAGTACACCATCCGTATCTAAGAGCATAACCTCATCGCCGTCATTTCTAAGTATTAATCCTGAGTACTGAAAATCAGGTGCAAAGAATGAAATACCAAGGGCAGTCATTTCTGTATTATATGTGGCAATATCTCGTGCTAAAATCAAAATATTTTGAGACTCAAAAATAGTATCTGCTGGGAAGAACCAACTTGATTCTCCATCGCTTATTTCAAATCCACTAATATCAACATCAAATGCGAATGCATTGAAAAGTTCTATAAACTCTCCACTTGTTTCAGTTACAGCATCATATCTTACTTCAGATATAAGTAGTAACCAATCAGCAGCATTGATAATTTGAATATTTATTTGGTCTTCAATCTCTGAAGCAGTTTCAGTTGTTCCTCTTACTAATAATGTGTGGATGCCATCTGTAATGGTGTTTGTATCAATTAATACAGATACATCACCTAAAGGATTAATCCAAGTATGTTTAATTGCACCATCAATGAAAATCTCACCTTTAGTATAGTTATCTAGCACAAATTCTGCTTCAAAAAGATAATTCCCATTAATAATTTCTTTATCTAATGGAGCAAGAATATTTACATCACCAGTATAACCTGTTGGCACTTCACTATTACCCCAATCATAATCAAAAACAGATTTGAAATATTGAGCAACATTGCTGTTTTTAACAACTGCACCAGCTTCACGATTATATTCTACGGAATTGTTTGACCAATTAATACTTGATACACATGTGACCTCTCCATCAGCACTTACATATTTATTATGATTCCAGCCAAGACCTTTGAAAAATCGTATTTCAATATTGCTTGCTAAGAGAGTTTCAGTGACATTTTGTGAAGAAGAATCTGGTTCGTTAATAAGAACTCTAACATCAACACCTCTATTTGCAGCATCTATTAAATCATACAATAAATCACAATCAAAGTTAATGTATTGCTGTGAAACGTCTAAAGTTGTTGTTGCATTATTAATTAATGATGAAAGTAATTCATAGCTATTATCCGGTGAGAATATAGGTGTGATTTCCATGTATTCATTCACCACTTCAGGGACATCAAATGGGTGAGTATAAGTTCCAGTAGTTTCATTTGCTTGTAAAACACCAAGATGAGGTTCTGTTCCAGCATAAGGATTCCCTATAGCCTGATCATCGAAAAAGACAGTTTCATAAAAAGCTGCTATACTAGCATCTTCAAAACAAAAACCTAATTCTCTATTAGTTCTAGCATAGTTTACTTGGGGAATGCTTGATGGAGCCCAATTTCCTGTATAAACAAAGGTTTCTAAGCTATCTACTATCCAGAATTTTGCATGAGTATAAGTAAATGATGAACTACACCAAGTGACGATTACACCTGCTTGATCAAGACGATAAGCTGCTTCTTCTGTATAATCATCTTCATAGCTACTAACACGATCATGAGATAATGAGACTTGAACATCAACACCTCTATCATTGGCAGCTATTAATCTATTAACTAAAGGTTCACTTGATAAAGTATAGACTTCAAGGTAAAAGGAGGTTGATGCGGCATCTAATGAAGCCATAATAAGGTCATACGCTGAATCCGGTCCTACAAAACAAGTGACCTTGTTTACACCTGCGAACGTTGTGGTTGGAATAAGATTTGCTTCTAACCAAGGTTCAATAGAATTATTTTGTTCTTTCGCATTAACAACAACTACCTTTGTATTACTAAACATTAATAGTGTGGGTAAAATTAGTATTGCTAAAGCGAAAATGGTTTGTTTATTAGCTTTCATAAAACATAATATAAATTTCCATAAATAAATATGTAATGCCTTTGAAAGGCAAATGGGAAATCGTAATATCCTATTTTTCAAGTATTTCTGCAGCTTGAATAAACAAAGCTTCTGGTTCTGGTCGTCTAAGTTGGTTTTGAATCAATCTTTGATATTGTGTAAATTGTCTATCATCAACTTCCATTAATTCCATGATTTCTTCCTTAGATTTTTCCATTATTCCAGGAATACTAGTTAGCTCTTGGGCAAATTCTAACGGTGTTAGACGTTGCTCCTCAGTTCTGAAAGGTTCACCTAAAATAGTTTTGAAGAAATCAATGTTTTCTTGAGATGCTCCCCAAACATTGAAATAATAACCATCATCACTTTTTCTTTCTTTTATTTGCAATTTAGGTTGTACTAAAATGAATCTGCCTATACCATCATCATCAAATCGAACTGAAACGCCAAAATTCTCAGCTATTTTTTCTAATAAATTTGGCGAGTAACTATCTGGTTGTAAAATAAATGTTGCTTTCATAATTTTACTTTAAATTTTATGCTTTTATTGATTTCCAATTAGGCAAAGTAGTAAAGAAAAAGTAAGATTTGTTATTTAAAACAAATCTTTAAGTGATAATTCAATTGCCTTAACGAAATCATCTGGTGTAACACCAGGCATATCAATTTTATACTTGTCAAAAGCAATACTAACAGCTGAATAAACATGTTTTGGATGAGCAAGTTTACCTATTAATTCATTTTCAATTAATTCAGGAGCATTCATTGGATTGGCTGAGAAATCGCCGCTTATTATAATATCTTTGAAAAATTCATTTTCAATTTCCATGAAGATTCTTAACAAACCTCCAGGAGCTTTGTAAACTGATTCATAAATTTGTGTTGAAGCTGAGATTTTGACTTTTCGTTTTTCCATTAATTCAGATCGTCTGTTATCAGCAATCTTTAGCCATTCATCTTCTCTGTAGAACTTTAATAATTCTTCATTGATTTCTTGTTCTTTTGGTAGGAAAGAATCTTCGACTTCGAATTTTACTCCAAGAGTTTTCTCAAATTCTTCTATTAGTATTTTTTTCACTTCTTTCCTATCGGGTAAAATTTTAAGAAATCCCTTGATCGTACCCAATCTTTCCCGTAGTGAAGTAGCAATTTTATCTCTGAATTTTTCATTTGGCACCTTGAGAATTTTAGCCATTTCATCATAATTGAAATCAAAAATTAAATTACCAGTTAATATTCTTGCTCCACCAACAACTGCTGCACCATTACCTGATATTTTTTTACCATTAGATTCTATATCATTAACAGGTACATATTTTGCATTGATCCCAATTCTTTGATAAGTGTTTATTGGTGCTTGTAAGACTTTTTCATACATTTCCGATACTCTTCTAGGGATAATTTTACTATTTAATCCCGAGATAATTTGATAAAATAATTGACCACTGTCTAAATAAACTGCTCCTCCGCCAAGAGGTCTTCGAACAATTGGAATATTATTTTTTTTGCAGTATTCAATATCAACTTCTTCCTCAATAATCTGATGATAACCAACACATACAACTGGGTCTTTAGGCCAGCAAATAATAACGGTATTTTTTATATCATCATATCTATCCATTGCTAATCCAACTGTATGATAAACAGTTTGTGATTCAATACCCGGAAGAGCATCTAAAACTAGTAAGCGCCATTGTTCAGTCATACTTATCATCTTTTTGAATATTCGTTTTTATCAATTCTCTACTCCTAAATAATTGTTTTCCAATAATTTTTAATACAAAATCTACTTGAATTGATACAAGCTCAGTGATAAGAATGACAATTGAGAAAACATCCTTTGGTTCAATAACAATAGATGGCTTTACCTATACTCATGATATTTACATAAACTTAGATGGAACCGTAACAAAAAGAAAAAAAGAATTATCGAAAAAAAACATTAAATTTCATACTGTTTTGGGACCAGAAGAAATCTCCTTTTTATTAAAACAAAAACCAAAAACACTGATAATAGGAAAAGGACAAAGAGGTATTTTACCAATTCCCAAGAAATCTCGAGAATTATTGGATAAATCAAATGTCATTATAATCGAAGATAAGACTCCTGTGGTAATGCATTTATTCAATAATTTAGCAAAGGAAAAAGCAAAAGTAGTAGCAATACTTCATATAACTTGTTAGAAACTATTTAGAAGTTATAATTTCGAAATGTCTGATAATAGGAGAAGAAAAACTGTGATTACAACTTCCGAGTTAACTGAAAAGGTTTTTACCACAAGGGATCCATATTTTAAAAAAATCTCTTCTCCAAAAATTGCTGCTGCTGAAAAAATTATTAATAATAATTTAAAACGTAGTGATATCGAATCAACTGCCCACCCAAGAAATGAAGGGGAGATATTAGTTCTATTTATACATGGTTTTGCAGCTTCGAAATATTGTTGGTTAGATCCAGATATAGGTAATATGGGTTGGGTAAAAGATTATCAAAATGAACCTCAAAAGAGAGATTTCGGTTGGCATGCAATACCACCTCCATTATTTATTCCTGTTGATTGGACATTATCAAAACAATTAACTCCAATAGGGATAACTGAAATTTTTGATCAGAATAAAATTGATTGGTTAACATATTCACAAAAATCAGCTTTTGGTGATAGATTGGAATCAGTCAATGAATTAGAAAATGTAATGAATGCAATAGCTGAGGTTTATGGTGATCGAAGAATTATTATTATAGCCCACTCACGAGGAGGATTAATTTCAAAAAAATTCATTGATGCGACCCAAAAAACAAATGTTGAAAAACTGATTACTTTTGGAACTCCGTTTGGAGGAACATTCATGTCTTCGATGGAGACATTTCGTTTACCATCAAAACAATTCCTTAATCGTGTTAAGTTTGCTCGTAGATTATGGGATGTATCACAAGAACGAAAAGTAGAATCTATTTCCACTAAACAAATGGCGCCAGGTTCGGAATTTCTAACAGAAATAGAAAAAAAAGGTTGTAAAAAAGGAATCGAGTATGTTAATGTTGCAGGTAGTTGTTCACATATAACTAATGTTTATACTTGGCGATGGGATATTTCATCACTAAAGAGGAAAGTGAAAACAGCAAGAGAAAAATACTATTTAAGATTGGAAAAACAGGAAAACAATGAGCCAATTAGTGAGTGGTTTAATCTTCCTGATAAACCACAATTACATGTTTATAATTGGATACTTAAACCTAATAAAATAATGGAAATCTATCCAAAAATTGGTTATTCTGAGGTCCTTCAAGGTGATGGAGCTGTTTCTGTGGACTGCGCTCTTATGAAATCACCAGAAGTAAAATATTATGTTATTCATAAAAATCATATTGATATGACTTGTTGCGATATTGGTTATGAAATTATGTTAAATGAAGTAAAAGCAAAAATAAAAGGATAGTTCAAAATCTTTGGATTAATTATTTTGTGGTGGTAAAATACAATGTCTAAAAAATATTCTCCCGGTTTTCAACTTCCGGAGAATATTACCATTAAACGTGTTTCTTTCTTTCGATTATTATGGTTCTCAAAGTTAAATATGGAAATACATAAAGAAGATCCAATATTTAGAAGAGCTCAAGAGTCATTTATTGAGAAATTAAAATTCTTTTGTTCGTTTACATCAAAATTAGCAATTCAGCACAAATATGTAATTAAGGAAAACAAAAAAACAATTGGTGCTTTAGCGTTAGATAAGAAAAAACAATCAGTTTTTATTTATGCAGTCGGAGTACGTGCAGATTATAGAAAGAAAGGCTATGGTTCTATATTAATGAAATTCACAGAAGAATTTGCTAAAAAGCAGAACCGTCACTTCCTATCATTATCTGTTTTATTAGAAAATAAGCCAGCTGTGAATTTATATGAAAAATTAGGCTATCAACAATTAGGTTTAGGTTTGACACTCATTAGAATTTTTCTATGGAATTTTAACGAATTAGATTTATCATTAAAAAATAATTACGAAATATCCTTTAATAAAATCATAAACCCAAAAATTATAAAAGAAAAAGCATTCCATTGGTGGTTAAAGGAAATTGAAGCATTAGCAGGTAAAGAAGCTGTTGATTTAGTTATTAAAGAATCATTTTTAGAATTAGATGTAAAATCTAATTGGAAAAGCTATGAAATTATTATGAAAAACAATTCTATTGGAATATTAGTTATACTACCATCGGAATTCTTCCCTACTTTTGTTCTATTCTCGAATCCAAAATTAACATGGATTAAAGATTGGATTGCAAGTTTTATTTTTGCTATTTCTGGCATAAAGTCGTTCAATAATAAATCACTAATTACTAGATCTCTTCCCATTGTACAAAATAAATCATCAGTCATACAGATATTTGTTACCCAACAGTTTAAGGAAATATTAACCCGGAATTTTAGCTCTAAATGTTTAACCCACGATAATACAGAAGATAGACAGATTTATTATAAAAAAATAGATTAATTAACAATAAAGATAAAAAGTGTTTTATTCTCTTTTGAGCTTGTTTTTTAAAAAATACAGAATCAATGGTGCACTTTATGCTTACAGATAAGTCAATTATTCAACAAAATGATGAACAAATAATCATTGGCCACTCCAATAGACGAAAATTAATTGAAACATCATTTTTCATTTTGTTTTGTGCTATAGGTATATTTGCTATAGTTTTTGGTTTTCTTTTCGCTGAGGAAAGTCTATATTTCAGAATACCTTTAATAATAATTGGTTTTGCGATAATTCTTCTGTATTTAGAAGCGATAACCTCAATTTTTAGTAATAAAATTGTGCTCAATAAGAATGAGATAAAAGTACGATTGTATTTCAAATGGCAACAAATCGAATGGTCAAAAATTAAATGCATAAATCTTGAGAAGAAAAACGCTTCAAGGAAATCAGATACTAAAATTGAGAAGTATATATCCATTGAATTAGTGAATTTTAACGATGAAATAATACTTTATCCTTTGTTTAAATTTAGAGCTTATGAGTCAGTAATGATTGTTGAAGCGATTAATAATTTCTTCCAGATATCCAAAGCAGGTGAATTAAACTCAATTTCACTTTCAGATATAACTCTAGCTCCAAAAGCAAAGACAATTGAAATGACTAATGAAGAAATTGATAAGATGATTCCACCAAAGGTGGAAGATTATGAAGTAGGAGAATAAACGAATTCTTTCTACTACATAGTTCTGCCTGAGCAATCAATGATCCATTCATGATGATGATCATATGATTTTATTTCATCACTATACCTAGTCATTCTTAACAAGGAAGATTTTACTTGAAACCCAATATCAAGTAAGTGTTTATACGCTAACCAATAACTTGAATTAACTCGGATTTTTATTCCTGTCTTTCCAATTTCCTTTGCATATAATTCACAAGCATAAATAAGATAATCAAAATACTTTGGATCTTTAATATTAGTATCTAATACAGCTATTTTAATTTCTAAATCAGTATCTTCTTCTCTATTTTCATATTTTGCAAAATTATATACAAGAGCATAAGCTATAATGAATCCCTCTTGTTTCACAAGAATTGTATCTCCAAAGCCGTACTCCTTTGTGATTACAAATTCAGTTTCATGTTTTAATCCATTGGAGATTTTATCCGCTAACCAATTACATCTTGTGAAAATCTCATCAATATTCTCTTCTTTTGATAGTAGAGTTGTTTCCAATTTATTTTTGGCCGCAAAATCAGTGAAATTTTTCTCTACAGTTTTATTATGTTGTATTTCTCTATTCAATCGAATAGTTGGGAATGCCGGTCGAAATCCCAATTTGCTATATAGTGCGATGTTGTATGGACTATCTGGCATCGTTTCAAGAGAAAGAGAGGTTACATTCATCTCCTTATCTAAATAATCCATTATTTTTAGCATAAGTTCTTTCCCTATACCTTTTGAATGCATTGTGGGACTTACACCAAATGTACCTATCCAACCTGCTTTTCCCCAAGTGTGACCAAAAATAGCTCCAATAATTTTCCCTTTATCAATAGCAACTAAACAACCATTCGGTTCATATTTAAGATAGGGTATAATCGTTTCAGGTTTTCTTAAGTGAGGTCTTTCGACTCCCCTTTTATCATGGAACCACATACTGAAAGTTTCACTTAACATCTTGATAACATCAGGAATGTGTTTATTGGTCATTTTAGTTATTTTCACTTTCATTAACACCTGAATTTTGTTTAGTTACCTCAAACAAATAACCCTTCAAAGATTCTCAAACCAGCAGTTAGTATTAGAATAATCCCTATTAGAACAAGCATCACACCTAATATCCTACCTAAAATAATAGCATTTTTTAAACCCAATCTAGTAATCGTTTTATCACCTATTAATGGCACTAACAATAAGCTAATACCTAAAGAACTGAATATTGGGAAAGCATAAATCATTGAATAAAATACTACAGCTAAAATAATTAAAATTAAAGGAACAATAAATGTAAAGATAACATATAAGAAATACCAATTGTCAATATAAGTGTAAAATCGTCTTACTTTTTGTTCATGATTCTTACTACATATAATAAATCTTGCAGGTGTTTCTTGTTTTTTTCTAAATATTTCTTCTTCAAAGAAAGGTTCAGAATTTAATTGTGATTTATTACACCAATAGCATCTAATTTCCTCAATTT
>JAEORJ010000417.1 GCA_016840945.1 Candidatus Gerdarchaeota archaeon | reverse complement strand
TTTTTTTGATAGACCTTATTAGTATATTGTTCCTAACTTATATAGATAGGATTGTAATATCCGGATATTATCAGTACATAGTCTATTCTATCAATACTTTGCTACAAACTTCAGCTAATGATTTAGCTAAATAAAAATCTTTTGGAGATGAGGAAAATATCTTAAAAGTTTACAGTTTTGTAGCTTTTAAAGTGAATAACAAAGGAATTTGTGCTTTTTGATTTTTTAAATAGAAATAACCATCGTCTTCTTTTTCAGCAAAAGGAAAAGCTTGATAACAAGTATATGGATATTCATTGAAAAATTCTAAATGTAATCCTGCTTGAAGTAAAGCATTAATTATCTCAGAAAGAGAATGTTGCCACTCAAATGATTCTTTACTATCAAGTTTAGCATCAGGAACAGCATAAGTGCCACCTTCAATATCGAATTTTAATGGTTCTGAAGTAGTGAAATAATCATATTTAATTGTTAATTCCGTTTCTGCACATTCATCAAAAACCATGGAAAAGGGGTGAATCTCTGCAAAATAAAAAATTCCTCCGGGTTTAAGAAAATGCGAAATTATTTTAGCCCACTTAAATAAATCAGGCAACCAGCAAATTACTCCAATAGAAGTATATACAATATCAAATTTTCCTTCCAAAGCATCTGGTAGATCATAAATATTTGAGCAGATAAAATTAGCATCTAGATTAACTTCTTTTGCTAAACTTCTAGCTATACGTATTCCAACATCTGAAAAATCTACTCCTGTAACAATAGCTCCTTCTCGAGCCCAAGATAAAGTATCCAATCCAAAATGGCATTGTAAATGTAGCAAGTTTTTACCTTTAACATCTCCAAGTTCTTTTAACTCATATGATTTAAGAGTAGTTTCCCCAGATAAGAACTCCTTAACACTATAATTATCAGAATCATAGTGGATTTGAGCATATTCATCCCAAAGAGATTTATTGGCTTTAAAATAATCATCATTCATTATATCTCATATACAGAAGAAAAAAGAATAAATTATTAATCATTTGATAATTTCTAATTGAGTTATTTTTATAGTATGCCTATTAAACCTACAGCTAGAAAAATACCTGCAATTCCTAATATGATGAAACTAATTATTGGAGTAGCACTCCTTCTTTTTCTGGCATATCTTGTTTCTGCCATAGTAATTTCAGGCACTCGACCACTTGTGGCTATTGTTGAAACAGATTGCCCTCCAGCATATGAAGAATAAACACCAAATCCACCTATGATTATTAAAGCCACACCAATGGCTGTAAAAATTTCATAAAATCCCCAATTATTGATAATTGCATTAGCAACAATTACTGATGTAGCAATAACCACTACAATCACAACAATAATTACCAGCAATGTAATGTTAAGTGTTCTTCTATCTCGATATGCCATTTTGGACCCTGTTTAAATTAATTAACAATTTAATATTTGCTAACTAATTATTTAAGAATTTCAAAAGAACTGGATTTATTCATCTGGAATAATTATCCTTTCAGGGAAAGGTTTTCCACTATAGGTTGAGTTAAAGCAAGTGGTATACGCGCCAGCATTTTTTACTGCTAGTAAATCACCAACTTCTAAGTCACGTGGAAAAATTCGTTTAAACTCATCAACAAGTTGTTTAGTACAATTTGAACAAGTATTTACTCGAGGATTCAATCTATCTAAGATATCATTGGTACCACCAACAAGCTCCCATTGATCGATTTTTTGTTCATTATTTATATCAGGTAATTTATTAACTAAAATACATTCATAAAACCAATTAGCGGTGAGAATATCGAGTAAATCGCTGTAAACTGACAAGTCTAAAACAGCTAATTTAGTTCCAATAGAATTTTCTTTTGTTAAATTCACCTTAGTTAGTAATAGTCCTGCACTAGCGGTGATAAACCGACCACTTTCAATAATGATATTTGGAGCAATATTTGCATTCTTTATACTATTAGCTAAACTGCTTGCTATTGAGTCAATAGTTGGTACACTGCCATTTTGCAAATAATCAACAGGATACCCTCCGCCTAAATCGAGGATTTTTAATTGATTATCGTATTTTTCATTCACCATTTTAAAAAAGCGAGTTATCACTTCAAAGAATCGATCAAAATATTCAATATTTGTTATTTGACTTCCAAGGTGAGAATGTATACCAATTAGATCTAAATATTTGCTCTCATATACTTCCTTGATTAATTGTTCAGCAGAATCATAAGATGGATTAGTAGCTCGTTCTGGTAACCAGATTGCTATTGTTGGATCATTGCTTGCATCTTTAATTGCTTCAATATCAGAAATAATTGATGCACACTTGGCTGTGGAATTTGCAGAAGCAAAAATGGTCTCATCTACATCCATCACAATGCCAGGATTGACCCTAACTAAAACTTTCACCTTTTGCTTATATTTAGCTGCTATACGTTCAACATTTTTAAAATCTTGATAAGAATCCACTGCAATAAAACGATAAAGATCTTTCTGAGAAATTTTTTCTGAATCAAAATCAGGATAGTTCAAAATGGCTTCAATTAATTCATCTGATTTAAAAATATTAGTTGATATTAAGTTTAAACCTTTATCTTTTTCATAAGATAATTGTTCTAGCATTTGTAATTCTGATAGGGAAGCAATTTCAAAATTACTCAAGTGATCAGCTATTATGGAATTAACTTCTAACAAAGAATTATTTTTCATCGAATAGGCAATAGTTGTGTTTGGATAATGATTTTTAAATGAGGATTTAAGATAAGAAATATTTTCTTTTAATCTTCGTTCACTGAAAACATAAGTTGGAGTACCATGTACATCGGAAATTTCTTTTTCTAAATCTACTCCATCAAAGAGAATTTTATTGCCATCTCTTGTAAATAAATTTTCTAGTTCTGTCATCCAAACAACTCTTTTTTTTATTTCTTATTATCTTTGTTCAACTAATTAACTCTTTATAGTATTTTTGAAAGAATAAAATAAAAAAGAAATTTTTAGGTGTTTTTACTCGAGCCATTATCAAAATATGGATCATCTTCATCGATTACTTCGAAACCAACATTAGCTAATATTTTGCCAATGGATTGTGCTCCTTGCATTAATTGAATGGTCCATCCATCATCTGAACAAGTAACTAATACATCAGGTAAGTCACCTAATAAATTGTGATCAAATTCTATTATATCTTGATATGAACCAGTCAATGGAATGATTAAATAATCGTCGCTATGGCTAGCCATCTTTCCTACAGGGAAACCACCTAAGGATATTGGTTTAGGATAGGTTAATTGATAGAAATCTTTTGTAAGTAATTTCTCATCACTGATTGGTGAATTATAAACCGCAATTTCACCATCAGAATCACAAGTGATGTCAAACAATCTCACAATAGATTCTGGTTGTAGATGTAAATCAGTTATTGGGATAACGGGAAAATATTGTTTAACTAGAACCATATCACAGACTGAATTAAATACCGAGAAATTTCCTTGTAAAGCATGTTCTGGTTTTAAGAAATAACTTACTTCATCTTTATCCATTAATTTAAGATAATCATCAAAGGAATAGAATTTTTCACGTAATTTCCTTTTAAGCCAATAGGTTATAGCTTCGAATTCATAAAGTAAATCTAATGTTTTGAAGAAGGGTTTAGCTGTTTCCCAAGATTTCCAATTTTTTAATACTTCTTGTGATGATTTAACAGCTAATAATTCATCCGCTTTTTTCTTTAAATCATGTAATTGTTTGATTTGTGGATCACCTTTATTTGGAAAAACAGAATATTTGTCAATTGTTTTTACCACAATTATAGTTGACAATGAAGTAATAGCTCTTCCAGATTCTGTCATAATATCTGGTTGAAAATCTGGTAATAATTCCTTAAGATTTTGTACGAGAATTTCTGCGTATTTACCCATAAAATCAGGATCTAATCTATTATCATAATCAATTGGTAAACCGCCACCAAAATTCAAGTTTTTGAGTTCGATCATACCCATTTTATGAAGGTCAATAAATAAGCCAGACATAAACTCTGCATAGCCTTTGAAATCTTCTAAACTAGTAATTTGCGATCCTGGATGAGCATGTAGTGTAGTAAGTAGATGAGTAGCTTTTTCATCTATCAGGATTTTAGAAACATCCATTAATTCTCCTATAGAAAGTCCAAATTTAGAATTTCTTCCACTTGAAGCACCCCAATGACCTCGAAGTGTTACATAGGGTTTTATCCTAAAAGCTAATTGATAATTCTCTCGAGGTAAAATATCAAGGGTGTCTTTTAATTCTTGAATTGTTTCAATTGATAAACAAATATTGTAACCTCGATTGATAGCATC
>JAEORJ010000416.1 GCA_016840945.1 Candidatus Gerdarchaeota archaeon | reverse complement strand
GAAAGTAAGGATGCCAAAAAGATACTAAAAATAATTAAATCAAAAATCCAATGAACAGATTATAGTGAAAGTTTGATAAATAGTAAATATATTAAACAACTATCTATCTAAATAATAATAGTTATTTTTCCATGACAAACTGGGCATTTGCTATTTTCTAAAATCCAATCTAAGAAATGCTCTTTGTGAAATAATGCTACACAATAAGGACATTTCCAAACTACATTTTTGTTATCTAATTTCATTCTACAAATAATACAATGTTTTTCTTTTATATCCCCATGATACACTAAATCCTCTTGATTGAAGTCAGCTTGAATTAAAGATGATCTTACAACGATTTTTGGTCTAAGCAAATTAACTTCTTTTTCATATCCTATATATCGTTCAATATCCTTTTCTGTTATAGAAGGTAAATCTTCATCATCAAATTTGGGAATATGATATTTATTTCTCTTATTTTTACGAATTATTACTAGAGCTGTAATTATAACAGCATTAATCCCAACTAGTAATCCAAGTATACCAACAGTTATTATTAGGAAAAGTGGTCTATCTCTAACAAAAATAATTGCTATTATATCACCAATAATTAACATAGAAACGAAAAGAAGTGCAGGTAATAAAACTTCATCCCCGCTTGTTGAGGGTGGTTTAACATGATATTTTTCCAGAATTTCTGACATTAATAAACTTCCTTTTCTCTTGAACGTAAATGGTGAATTCTACTTTAATAATATATGGTAATTATTTTTATTTTTTATGAAAAAGTTTTATTATTAAATCATAAATAGAATCGCTTATGACACATAGCAATTTTACTTTTACTGATCAAATTGGTTTGGAGATTTATGCAAACAAGTGGGTTCCAGAAGAAAATATTCCACTTAAAGGCTTAGTTTGTATTTTTCATGGTATGGCTGAATACTCCTTTAGATATGACTATTTTGCTAAAGAATTATGCAAAGCGGGATATGTTTGTTGTGCAATAGATATTCGAGGTCATGGCAAAACAATAAGCAAAAATAATATAAAAGGTTCACTAGGTCAAGATGGTTGGGATGGAGTAATACTCGATTTTAAGCAATTAATCGATATTATGAAGAAAGATTATTCTGAATTACCATTATTCTTATTAGGTCATTCTTGGGGAAGTGCATTAGTACAAGATTTCATGCAACAATATGGTAGCATTTTGAAAGGTGTGATACTAAGTGGTGGTTTTGGTACCCAACCTTTAATGGGTATTTCGATTCCTTTAGCCAAATTTATTATTAAAAGAAAAGGAAAGGATGCAGAAGCAGGTTTAATATATAATTTAGCTATTGAACCATTTAATAAACCATACAAGAAAACAAAAACAAGAAATGCTTGGTTAAGCACAATACCAGATGTTGTAACAGCATACAATAACGATCCATTATGTGGATTTAAACCAACAAATGGCTTCTTCTATGAATCATCAAAAGCATTAAAACGTGTTTGGAGCTCTGAAACAAAAATTCCCAAAGGTCTACCAATTTTAATAATTCGTGGTGAAGAAGATCAAGTTAACAAATCTGGTAAATGGTTATTACCATTAGTTAAGCGATATAAGAAATTAGGTTTGAAAGATGTTACCTATAAAATCTATCCAAATGTTAGACATGAAACGTTAAATGATACTTCACGTGAAGAAGTTATTTCTGATATAGTCTCTTTTCTAGATTACCATATTAAAAAGTAATTTAACTGTGAATTCAGTTGCAAAACTTTATTCACAAATATTTTTTCTTTGATTTTTAAATGGAAAGTAATTTGGCCATTTTTAACCGTTAATTATTTATTTTTCAAAAAGATTAAATTTCTTCATTATGGAAGATTTTACTAATTCAGTTCGAGTAGCAGTTATTCAAGATTCATCAATTATAATGGATAAAAAAGCTTGCATTTCAAAGATAGAACATTTAACAAATGAAGCCGCAAAAAAGGGTGCTAAAATTGTTCTTTTCCCTGAAGCTTTTATCCCAGGTTATCCTCGAGGTCTTTATTTTGGTACAAAAGTTGGTAGCAGATCAGATGAAGGAAAACAAGATTTTGCTCGATATTGGAAAAATTCAATAACTATCCCTAGTCCTGAAATCTCACAATTAGCTGATATAGCAAGAAAAAATAATCTTTATCTTATAATAGGGATTATTGAAAAAGATGCTGAATTCAGTGGTGGAACAATTTACTGCAGTATAGTTTATTTCAATTCTGATGGAAAACTACTAGGTAAACATCGAAAATTAAAACCTACAGGTTCTGAAAGATTAATTTGGGGAGAAGGAGATGGTAGCACTTTAACTGTTATAGAATCTCCTTATGGGAAAATTGGTGGTTTAATCTGTTGGGAAAATTATATGCCATTAGCAAGAACAGCTATGTATTCGAAGGGAATTGATATCTACGTAGCTCCAACTGCAGATGCTCGAGATGAATGGATAGCCTCTATGAAACATATTGCTTTAGAAGGACGTTGTTTTGTTTTATCCAGTAACCAATTTGTTACTAAAGAAATGTACCCTAAAG
Organism: Candidatus Gerdarchaeota archaeon; assembly: GCA_016840945.1. The sequence continues at coordinate 6,740 of JAEORJ010000416.1, read as the reverse complement.
ATTTAGCTTGTTACGATGAATTAATGCATTCACCAGAAATTCTATGTCGTGGTGGAAGTGTAATTGTTGATCCTAATGGTAAAATTTTGGCTGGACCATTATATGATAAAGCTGGGATACTTTATGCTGATTTAGATTTGTCAACTGTCCCTCGTTCTAGGTTTGATTTTGATGTTGTAGGACATTACTCACGTCCAGATGTTTTTCATTTAGTTGTTAATGAAGCTAAAATGGAACCCATTGTAAAAATGAAAGAAAAAAACAATAAGCGTTCTATAATAGAAAAAAAGAATAAAAAGTAATCATTAAAATTAGTTCGATTTCTTTTTCATTTTTTTCTTTAATGCTCTTTTCATTTTTATTGCATTAACAATTAATTTGAAGAGAGAAAAACCTCTGAATAGCTTACCATTAGTTTTTGTTTCTGGGATGATATAAGGGATAATTTTAGTTGTTCTCTTTTTAATATCTCCACCAAGATATTCTAGAACAAATTCCACATCTTCTTTAACTTCTTCGCTACTTTTCCAGTTTGGTACACAATCAACAGTAGTTGTTAGCTTTGTTTTTACCATTCCAGGTTGAAAGATATTAATTTTAATATCATCTTTATTCTCGTCTAATTCTAAAGCTAAGCATTTAGAGAAAGTAACAACTCCACCTTTAGATGCAGAATATATCGTCATATTGTTTATAGGTCGATCAACACCTGCACCTGAGAATGTTATAATTCTACCATAATGCTGTTCCTTCATTTTAGGCATAACAGCAGCAATCGAATTCATAACTCCTATTAAATTAACACTTAGAATAGCATTTGCATTTTCATTAACCATTGCAGAGGACATGCAATTAAAAGGACCATATTTGGTATTTATTCCAGCATTAGCAACCAAAATTCTGACAGAACCAAAAGCATCAATAGTTTTAGCAACTAATTTTTCAAGATTTTCTATTTTTGTTACATCACAAGGATATCCTATTACAGAATTACCATATTTAGATTTTAATTCTGAAAGAGTTTTCTTTACTTTTTCTACATCACGAGAACAAATCGCAACTTTACAACCTTCGCTTAAAAATAATTCAGCAATTACTTTACCTATACCTTCAGTAGAACCTGTAATAATAGCAGTTTCATTATACAATTTCATGGTAATCACTTTCTTGAAGTAATTTTATATTACATATAAATTGTAGCAAAAAAAATCATTTGCTTTATAATATGAAATTTTAAAAAATAAATTATGGTTTAATTGATAGTTTTTGTTTCAGTTCCTCTTTTTGAAATATCATCTATGAATAGATAACCAAGCGAAACTATTAAACGAATACCAGCAATAGATCCAAACATAATATAACCCATGTTCTCTGCTCCTATCTTTGCTACAAGAACATCAGTTACTATACCAGCTATTAAAGATCCGAGAAAAGTTGTTATCCCCCAGAAGAATTGCATTAAGCCAGTATATGTTCCTCGTAAATCGTCATGGGCAACATTAAGAACATAAGTATTGATTCCTACAAAGGCTAAACCAACGGGAAATCCTGTAGTTACTCCTTCAATTAATAACCACCACCAAGAATTGAAATGAATTGCTAATATCCATAAAGGACCAAAAATAAAAAGCGATATTCTTCCAATTGCAATCAAATTCTTGCATCCGATACGATTACTAATTTTACCACCAACTAACTGTCCTATACCTATAAAGACTGTAAAACTAGCAAAATAAATTGAAATCGCCCAAAAATTCATTTCAAGTATATTTACTTGAGTATAAGGATAAAGAGGCCAAGAAAGTGACATCACTAATCCATTAATTGAATTAATAATCAAAAATTTCCTGAAGGAACGATCTTTAAAAGATTCTAAAATATGTGGTATATTATAATTTGAATCAGAGGTTTTTGTTTCCTTCAATGTAAGAGTTAGTAAACAACAAAGAAGATAATTTAGTGCTGCTATACCAAAAATAATCTTGTATTGTATATCTTCAGGAATATTAATTTCCCAACCAAAAATTATTTTCCCATGTAGAACTGTATCTGTCAAATAAAATAGTATAGTGACTAGTAACTGTAATCCTACCGAAATTACAAGTCCTAAAGCAGATATTTTTCCTATAAAAAAACCTCTTTCTTTTATTTTAGTTATATCTCCTAAAGAAGCGTTCCAAACAGGAGCGATGATACTGATAGCAATAGCTTGGATAATCGAAACAAAAATAATCATTGCAGGTTTGTCATAAAAAATCAATAAAAAGATGACAAGAAAATTAGCAGTAAAACCAGCTAATAGGAAATATTTACGACCGAATTTATCACTGAACCTTCCAAAAATACCTTGAAATAAACTACCTAAAAGATTTCTAATTGATGTTATTAATCCTAGCAATGTTCCGCTGAGATTTGCTAAAGCTGCGAAAGGCGGGAAAAATGTACTAAAGAATGATTCACCAGTTGAATTTGTTACTGAAATTGCTGCAAAAAGGCTCTTTCTATTTTTAGGTTTTTTTTCTTCAGAAGGAAGTTCTTCTATGTCATCTTCCAAGGAGACAGTATCTTCTTTTTTATGTTCAAATTCTTCTTCTGAAATTATAATCACAGCTTCTTGATTTTATTACTATTTTTTGTAATAACAAAAAATAATACACCAATACCAGATTTGATAAATTTAAAGATTCGCTATAATAAAAAAAATCTGACTAATAAAAAAGATTTTTTCTTAAAAAAAAGATGAAAGGTAAAAGTAGCAAAAGCACTTTTTACCAATATTAGTCTTTATCAAAGAAATCTAATAGATCATTTTCTTTAGCTTCAATTATTTTTTCTGGTGAAAGATTTTTGATGCCTAATTTCTTAAGTTTCTCAATGTATTCAGCGTCTATTTCATATTCATAGAATTCTAGTAATTGCTCAACACTTAATTTATCATAACCAAGTTCTTTTATCTTCCTTATATAGTTAGCATCAATTTCAGCTTCGTGAAGTTCGATAATTTCGTCTAAGTCTAACCTTTTGTATCCAAGTTCTTCTAATTGTGTAATATAGTCTATTGATATATCATTTTCAGCTAATTCAACTAGTGTGTCAATGTCTTTAACCTTATAACCAGCCTCTTTTAAACCTGTAATGTATTCAGGTGAAACATCGTTATTAGCAAGCTCAATAAGATCATCAATATCACGAAAGTCAATTCCTGCTTCCTTCAATTTCATCAGATAATTAGCTGAAACATCATTATCAGCTAATTCGATTATTTCATCAATGCTATCGAATTCGATATTGTATTCTTTTAATTTGCTAATATATTGAATAGAAACATCATGATCGTATAATTCAATGACATCATCAATATCATTGGTCTTTAAACCATAATCCATTATCTCTTTGACGTATTTTGGTGAAACTTCATGATCACGTAATTCAACAATATCATCAATATTTTTGATACGTAATCCTGAATTCATAATATCTCTTACATATTCGGGTGTAACTTCATGGTCTCGTAAGTCAATAAAATCATTTATTGATTTAATTGGGCATCCTGTATCAAGAATACTTTTGATATACTTCAAATTAACTTCATGTTCTTGAAGCTCAATTAAAGTATCCACTGAAATATTAGAAAACCCAAGTTCTTCTAGAGAAGATATATGTGCTGATTCTACACTACTTTTCTTTAACTCAACAAAACGATTAGGTGAGAGATTATCATAACCCAAACTTTTCATTTCTTTTACGAAAGCCTCAGTTACACCATATTTTCTCATCTTTAAAATTTGATTAAGTGGGATTTCTTGACCAAATTGATTTCTTGCTTTTTTAATGAATTCTCTATCTACACCTGCACTATGTAAACTTAATAAAACACTTGGAGCAAGATCTGAAAATCCCATTTCTGCTAATTGTTCAATATAAGTTGGTGTTACACCATTAGCTTGGAGTTTAACTAGCTGATTAACAGAAAGATTATGGTAACCAAGTTCTTTTAACGTAGAAACAAAGTCTGGTGAAACATCTCGTAATCGTAATTTTACTAATTGATTTGGTGATAAGTTAGTCAATCCTTGATCTTTCAAATCATCAATAAAATCAATTTCTACTTCATGAAGTCCCATTTTAATTAATTGTGAAACAGGAATGTCTTTGTATCCACGTTTTTGTAATTCATACAAGTAATCAGGAGTTATTCCATAAATGAGAAAACTATAGAAATCATCATCTGAGAGTTTTTTGTATCCAAACTTAGCTATTGATTTTGCAAAGTCATTACTAATATTCGTAAGTATTAACCTTTTAAGCTCAAAATAGCTCATTCCTTCTTCAAAATTAACTTCCTTTAAAGCTTGTAAAAATTCAGGCTTAACATAAGGAGCTATGTGAGATGATATATCATCAAATGCTTCTGGGGAAACAATTGTTTTAGTAGAATTAATTTCATCTAAACGTGCTAACTCTTCATCTTCACGTTCTAATTCTTGAAGAAGCTCATACCCTTTTTCAGCGGAAATTCTTCCTTCCGCTATTTGTCTTAACAGCTCTTTCCGAGCAGCGTCTTTCATGGCTATACCTCATTGTATATTAGCAATTCAATCGCTAGAAGTTCGAGTGTCTTCTTTTGTGACCAATAGTCGGAATGTATCAGGGAGGTAAGCACCTAATACTTCATAGCTATTAATCAAAGCACGATTAATTGTCTGTATATTTATTACAGAAAACTGTAATAAAGGTTTCTAAATATCTTGTTATGGGAAAAATTAAAGGATTTAATCTTATAACAGACATATAAATATGAGAAGTTCATAACTAGTTATAGGATAAATTGATTAAATCGTGATAAAAATGCAAAACATATCTGTTGTTCAAGAAATACAAAATCTAAGGAATAGTGATATAAGTGTTAGAAGAAAAGCTGCTTGGAATTTAGGTCAAGTACCAGATAAACGTTCTGTTGAACCTTTGATGAATGCTTTAAAGAATGATTCTGATAGATTTGTCAGAAACAACTCAGTAAAAGCTTTAGCTAAAATAGGCGATCCTCGAGCTCTATCAGTTTTAAAATACGCTAAACAAAAAGATGTTGATGATAAAGTAAAGGAAGAAGCTGCTTATGCTATTGAAAAAATAGGTGAAGTTAAATCTAAAACTAAACAACCATCAGTTAAAGCCTCAAGAACAGTACAAAAAGTTCGAAAACCTGTCGATCCTATAAGGAACAAAGGATCAAGACCAATGGGTAGGCAAAAACCATCTTTGTCTACAAGATCATCCACTAAAACAATTCAACCTATGAGAAAACCCACTAGTTCAGCTCAGCCTATGAAAAAACCAACAAAAACAATCCAACCTATGAAAAAGCCTACTAAATCGATGAAACCTGTTCAAATGAAGAAACCTTCCTCTAAACCAATTAGTAAACCTGTACAAATGAAAAAACCTTCTCAAACTAGTAAACCAGCATCTTCAGTAAAAAGGTTGCCAGAAAAGAGGGTCGTTCCTAAATTACCAGAGAGAAGAGTTACAACAACTACTACAAAACCAACCTTTACAACTAAATCCACTACCATTAAACCTGCTACTTCAAAATCAACCATTAAAACAACTACTACAACTAGTTCATTAAAACCACGACCTGTTATTAAATCTCAATCAAAACAACAACAATCTCAACAAGGTACTAATAAATCTAGCAACATTCCACGACCTGTTCCTGTTAAGAAGAAAAAAAAGTAGTAAAGTGATTATAAATCACTTTTATTTTTTTAATTTTATTTTTTCATTGTAAGGTATTGTTGTTTTTCTTTCCAACGAAATTAACTACTAAAATTGTTCCAAGAAAAACAATGCCTAAACTAATGTTTACTATTACATTAGTCATGAATGTTGTTTCAGATTCAATGGTGAATGTTAGTGAAGCTGATTCAGTGGTGCTTGGATTATAAAAAACAACATAAAATGTATCTGTCCATCCAGCATCAAATTCTCGAGTAAAGGTCGTATAAAGATCATACCAATATTCTTCATAATAATAAGGGTCTGGGTAATTTTCTGAATCGTAAATTGCTAAATCAACTGTTCCACTGAAAATTGAACCAGAAATATATAATGCATCATCTTCATGGAGCTTAAAACTAACTGCATGTTCTTCAAGAGCACTTAAAGTAATGGTGTCAGAAACCGTCTTTGCTTGTATTGATGAAATACTTACGAATCCTACAATTGATATTAGAACAAATACAATGAAGATTGAATATAGTTTGTTAATTTTATTTGTTATCATTTCTTTCACCTTCTACAAAATATTTCCACAAGAGTTGCAAAACTTACTCTCAGGGGGATTATTTGCTCCACAAGCGGGACAGAAATTACCTTTTTCTTTAATCTCAACTTTCTTCTTTGTAGGTTGAGCTGTAGCAATTTTTACTTTCGTTAATTCCTGAGATTTGAGATATTTTTTGTAATTTTTTGAAGCTGTGATTTTCAATACAATCATAGCGATTATTGAGCCAACCCACAAAAGATAGCCTATAGGGTAGAAGAAATTGATTATAAAACCAAGGATGAACATAGACCATAGAATAATTATACCAATTAAACTAGGTGATTTTTTAAACCTAAAATAGACTCCTCGAGAACCGAGATCGAATCCTTTCTCTTCAGCGTAAATTTTGAAACAGTTGGGACAATAGAAATCATAGTCGTATTCTATTTCACGATCAACTCGAGTAGACCGT
>JAEORJ010000415.1 GCA_016840945.1 Candidatus Gerdarchaeota archaeon | reverse complement strand
TTAAAGAATGAACCATAAGTTCATTCTCCTCTTTTTCTTTACTCATTTACAGATTGATTTGAGAATATTTTTAAAACGGGTTGATACTATCAACATAAGTTAAACCTCACAATGAGGTTATTTCCAACTATAATAACTATAAGATAGTATTTGCTAAAAACGAGTGATAAAGATACTTTAGAGGATCATGTTCGTTTTACCAGTAAAACGATTTTGAGATATGGTTCACACTATAATTGATGGTTGAAAAGTATAACTCATTCTTTTTTATCAGTAGCTATCTCACGAGGATGTATATTAAATGAAACTCTGGCTAACAATCATAAGTATAATCTATTTTGTACTTGTAGCAATTATGCTGATTTATTTTCTTCTCATTAATACAAATATAAAAGAAAAATTATCAGACAAGTATCTACAAACAATACCAAATGAACCTTTTGTAAGTATCATAATACCAACACTCAATGAAGCTCATAATATTGAAAAATGTTTGATTTCTTTACGTTCCTTGAATTATTCGAATTATGAAATTATCCTATCAGATGGTGGCTCAAACGATAATACGATTGACTTAGCAAAACCTTATGTTGATCAACTAATAGTGGATAAATCATTGCCAAATGGTTGGATAGGGAAAAACTATGGTTGCCATTTAGGATATGAAGTAGCAAAAGGAGAAATTTTACTCTTTACAGATGCAGATACAGTTCATAAACCCGACTCATTACGTATATTTATTAGTACACTTTTGGAAAAGAGAATAGGTCTTATAACAGTATTTCCCTATCAAGAATTACAAAAATGGTGGGAAAGTATTGTACCAATTTATTTCTATCTATCCAATATTTCTTCAGGAGGAATTAAAAAAGTCAATGATTCAAGAGAAGATGACAGCTTTCTAGGGATTGGCCAATATTTGCTTTTTACTCGAGAAGCTTATAATAAGATTGGTGGACATTTACGAATAAAAGGTTCAATCATTGAAGACTATGCTTTTGCTCGAATAGTGAAGAAGCAATTACATTCGCTATACTATTTACCTGCTCACAAATTGGTTACAGCACATATGTATCCAGATTCCTTTAGACATAGCTGGACAGGATTCAAAAAAGTACTATATGCGGGTACAAAATTAACACCACCTAAAAGAATGCTATTAGTTCTAAATACAAATTTAGCAATAATCTTCTCCCCAATAATGCTAATACTAACTGCTCTTTTTGCTGATTCGATCACCTGGCCAATTATTATGGCTTTCACCTATCTTTTACAAGCATCGACCTTTGCAATTTATTGGCATAAGAAAGGAAGACATTTTTGGTTAACTTATTTACTATTCCCGTTCTTAATGTCTGGTTTTTTGTTGACATTAATTTCCTCAACACTTGAATTGGTTTTTGGTAAAACTACTACTTGGAAAGGAAGAAAATACGAACCTGATTTATCTGCTGGTCTAAATGGTAATCATAGAACATATGATGATGAATACAAGAATTCAAATGCTGTTTCACAAAAAGAATGACATTTTATTCATTCTTTTATTCTTTTTTTTGCATTAAAAGCAAAGATTGAGTTATCGAATAAAATATTTAAACAACTAATATCTTATATCAAGAAGTCTAAATGAGAGTATTAGTTATAATATTGTAAGATAATCTGAAAATTCCATTGTGATAAATAAAAGTGCATTAAATAGCTAAAAGTGTAAATTGGAACTAATGGTTATCGACAGGAGATAAATAAATGGAATCATTATGGCTATTAATAGTTTGTTCGATTTACTTTGCATTAGTTTTATTTTCTCTTTTATATTACATTATTATTACAGTTGGAAAGAAAGATCGTATTAGTGACCAATTGTTAAGAGCATTGCCCACAGAACCATATGTTAGTATTGTTGTTCCTACTTATAATGAAGAGAAAAACATTCAAAGATGTTTAACCTCATTAAGGCAATTAAATTATTCTAATTTTGAAATCATCGTTTCTGATGGTGGATCAACTGATAAAACAATAGAGCTTGCTAGACCTTTGGCTAATCAAATTGTTATTGATGAAAAATTACCTGATAATTGGATTGGTAAAAATTATGGTTGCCATTTAGGTTATAAAGCTTCAAAGGGATCAATTTTGTTATTCACTGATGCTGATACAACTCATTCACCAGATTCTTTACGCATAGCTGTAAGTATGTTATTAGAGAAAAAAGCTGGTCTCCTAACAATTTTCCCATATCAGCAATTACAGAAATGGTGGGAGAGTATTGTGCCAATTCATTTCTTCTTATCTCATTTTATTTCAGGTGGACCTAGAAGGGTAAATGACCCAAGAAGGATTCATAATTATGTTGCATTAGGTCAATATATGATGTTTAGTAGAGAAGCCTATGAGAAAATTGGTGGTCATGCACGATTAAGGGGCTCAATTATAGAAGACTATGCTTTTGCACGAGTTATTAAAACAGAATTGCAATCATTATATTATTTGCGAACAAGTAAACTTGTGTATACTAGAATGTATCCAGATTCAGCTAAGGATTGTTGGTATGGATTTAAAAAAGTCCTTTATGCAGGTATAAAATTAACTCCTCCTCGTAGAATTATTTTTACATTAATTTATATTTTCTGGGGTATCCTTTCACCAGTAGCAATTACTTTAGCAGCTATTTATGGAAATTCAATTTATTTTATCATTGCTCCTCCTGTTACATTAGGTTTGCTAATTCTCACATTTGTCTTAGTTTGGACTAACAAAGGTAGACATTTTTGGATTACCTATCTGTTCTTCCCAATCTTAATGTTGGTTTTTATCATCTCAGTAATTGCATCAATGCTTGAATTAGCTGTAAGAAAAACAACTACTTGGAAAGGAAGAAAATACAAACCTGATTTAACAGCAGGTTTAGAAGATGAACAACATATACACGATTCAGCCAAACAACAAAATCTACTTGAAACTAATCTTTGACTTAAATTATTATCCTTTAATAATTTCATTTTTCCTGATTAACATTTCTTTTAAAGCATAATTGGAGTCATTACTGAAATTATTTTCAAACCATATTTCTTTGATTTTTTCAGAAGTTAAATTGGAAAGAATTTTCTTAGTATCAATTCTCATAAGAATTTCTTTTGTGAAAGGACGTTTTGAATTTTCAAAAGTTATTGATTTAAGAAATTCTTTAGTTTCTCTATTATTGAGTGCTGTACAATAAATTAAAGCATCTAAATAAGAGTCAAAACCAATATAATAGCAAGTATCATCTAAAACAGCTGGTTTATTATTTAATGGTGGAATCAAAGTAAATTTAGCTTCTTTATAAAATCCTGCTATAGCAACTTTATAGTTTCTGAATGAGTAATCTCCCACACCAAATATTGAAAAATCAGTTTTTGATTGGTATACTTTTGATTTTCTTTTTTGAAAATAGGATAAATGATCATTCAGATACTTCCAAGTATTAGGATATAATTTATCAATATTCTTAATTTCTTCATTTAGTGCTTTTTGGGTTAGAAGCAATCTCCTATTAGTATCCTTTATGGTAAAATCCCTCAAATCAGAACCTTTTAACAATGGGTATAAAAGTGGTTCTTCAAGGATAATCATTTCTTCTAATTTATTTTCCAAAAGTCCATTTGCTTTTTGTTCTAATTCTAAAACCTTCACACAATCATGTTTAATTCCTTGTCTCCAAATAACTAATGACTTTCCTTCAATGGTTTTGTTTAATTCATAGTTGTCAATATCAGAAACAAATTTATCATTTACCCAACCAAATTTACTTGTTGTAACAAAGGGATTTTGTAAATCGCTAACCAAACAAAATGTACAATTAGAATCTTTATTGATATCAGCTAAAAATAATGCCGCATCACATTGTTTGTTGAAGATTTCTTCTGAGTTGAATTTTATTGCTCTGATATTATCTACTGGATATTTCTCTTTCTTTATATCCTTCAAAATATTTCTAATAACAGTTTCTTTGCATAATAAGGCAATTTTACACCTATGATTGCTAAAAGTAGATATCAATTTTGTAATAATTGATTCAGTTATATCAAAATTGCTCTTTCCTGTTAATGCATCCAAACCTGATAATCCTTTTCTATTAGATTTAATTGGTACATTATTTGATTCTAAAACTGAAAGTTCTGAACTTGTAACCCAAGGAGGATTACCGATAATTAAAATCTTTAACTCTTGATTATCAATAAGCTCTCTAGCAAAATTATGGGTAAAGATATTATCTTGAGCAATTTTTATTTGAGTGGGGAGTTTTTTTCGTTCAATAATCATTCGTTCTATTAATTGCAATAAAAATCGCCAAATATGTTTTTCTTGAATTTCAACGCCATAGAGAAATTTGATATTAGACGAATATGCTAAAGAAGCTAACAGGAAACTTCCATCACCAAATGTTGGTTCCAGAATAACATCTGGCGAGAAATTTGATTGTTTCAGTATTTTATAGATAATTTTTACAAACCATTGTGGTGTTTGAACATCACCCCAGCCTTTATTATTGGAGAAGGCTGTTTTATACAATTGATGTCTTTTTTTTGCAAAATCAATAAATTCATTTAATTTTGATTGCGAAGTAAAAAAATCTTTAACTGTTGTGATCTCTTCAATGATTTTATTTGCAGATAATACCTCTTCAATGGCTAATAATTGAATAAATTGATCTAATTTATTACAATTGCTCCATTTATTCATTTTTGAAAATCACCTCAGTTATTTGTTATCAACAAAATGTTTGCTAGTCTTTTATATAACTCAGTATCTAATTCTTCGAATAAATATTTTACGTAACGGTCGACGAAAAGATAATAAATGATGAATAAAAATTAGAGTATGGTGGACTGGTGCTCTTTACGAGCTCCTTTTTATAAGGTGAACAAAAAAAGGTCTCTGAGTTGATATAATTTGCCAAGTATACAAGATGCTGAAAAATTTGTAGATGAGTTGAAGAGTGCAGATTTAGAAGAAAGAAGCAAAGCTATTGATGCTTTGGCTCAATTGAATCAATCAGAAATAATTGATTTTCTAATTAAATTACTGACCGAGGATCACAATCGCTTAGTGAAAGAAGGGGTATGTAAAACACTAGGAAAAATAGGTGATAAACGCTCTGTTGATATATTAATTGCTGCTTTGAAAGATGAAAACGAAAGTGTTCGATATCAGGCTGCTATTGCTCTTGGTAAGTTGCAAGACAAAAAAGCTATGCCCTCTTTGATAGATATTTTATCCAAAAAAGATGATCCACTTGTGAGATCAGAAGCAGCAAAAGCAGTAGGTCTAATAGGTGATCCAAGTGCCCTCAAGATTTTGCTTAATATTCTAAAGAATGAGGATGATCGATTCATTAAATATCATACTGTAACTTCTCTAGGTAAAATCGGTGATAAAAAAGCTATCAAAGAACTAACTAAAATAACTAAAGAATCAGATGATGAACGATTAGTTCTCCGATCAATTGAAGCTATAGAATCAATACAAAAAACAAATAATATGAAGATTTCTGCTTCTTAAATTAAAAAATAAAAGAAGGATAGAAGCATTAGACTTCTGTTACTTCTTTAATAACACGCGTTTCTTCAATTAATGTAGTGGAAGAAACAAAAGTTCCTTTGGGTTGTGTTCCTATGGCAATTTTATCAGCAATCCAAGCTTTCCCACGAACTCTTCGTTTAAACCACTCTGGAAGAATCCATCCTACGTAGCTAAAGTACAGTGTTAAAATAACTGTAATTGCTCTTGCAGAATAAATTAATATTAAAGCTGTTTGACTCAAACCTTCAATAATGAATAGTATTGTTAACAACAATGAAGCGAAAAGGGATATAACAGATAAAAGAATATAGAGAAAACCTCTACGTCGCACTGGATCTTTTTGTTTCTTTTTAATCAAAGTAGAACTCATTACTATTAAAATTCTGATTTGCACCAATAGAACAAGTGGGATATAAATTATTAGGCTTGCTATAAGTGATGGTTGAGTTTGAAACATTTCTGTTGCTGCTTGATATCTTATTTCATAGAAGAAAGCTGAATCAACATCTATATTTCTAAACATTTCATAGCCCATTAAACCAAGAATAATGTAATTTAAACCAAAAAGAATAATGCTATAGAAAATTCTTACAATATCATTATCTTGTAATATGTGCCTACTAGTAAAGAAGTATAGAAAAGAATATACCATAAATAATGCCCCCAAATAAATTAGAATTGAAATTTTTTGCATTGTTTCATATGGGGCGATTCTTGAATATATGTTAAATAACGTATTAAATAATTGTTGAATAAATATCATGGAGAACATCATCGCTAGGATTCCTGTTCCAACAGTACGCTTTTTGAAAAAATTCCCTATCATAATTATTGTGAAAATGAATGACAAGGCAGACATTATACTACCAAGTCCAACTGCATAATAAAAGGCAATAGTATAAGCCATTTTTAATCGCCTCCATAGAAATTAATTAGCCATTGCATTGAATCTAAAATACCTTTGCCTGTTTTTGCTGATGTTTCAAATAGTGCCCATTTAATTTCCAAATTTGTATTACTTAATTCAAATTTATTAATAAATTCATGTATGGAGATTCTTTCGGGAATATCACATTTATTTAAGAGAATTAATACTGGAATACTTTGGTTAATTTGAGTAGCAATAATTGAATGAAAGACATCTTTACTTTCATCGATTCTTTCTATATCTGAAGAATCAACTACAAAAATCAAGCCATCAGATTGCTCGTTATAATTAGACCAGATAGGTCTAAATTCTTGTTGCCCACCTAAGTCAAATATATCAAGTTCTAATTTTGGGAGAGATATTTTTTCCCTATTCAAACCTGAAGTTGGTATTGTATCTTGGAATTCGCCATGAATTAAATAATTCACCATTGTTGTCTTGCCGGCTTTGTCTAAACCGCAGATCGTTAAGTTTACTTGTTTTACTCTGTGTTTAAATAATTTTAAAAGAAATGACATTTTACTTACCTCTTTTTATTTTATCTCCAAACATCGTCACCAAATTCATCAAAAGAATCCTTTTTCTCTTTAGTGCCGTCTTCACTTGATATTTCTAAGTTTAACGAAGTAACTTGGCTTATTTTAATTTGTAATTTACCTTTCACAAGTCCATCATATAATTTAGGGAGAATATTTGCAATTATTTCTGTAGTGATAGCTTCACTTTTTCTTAATTCATCCACAGTGAACGAAAAGACTTTTTTTATTACCTGTTGTTCATAGTTAGAATCATTAAATACTGCTACTAAAGAAGCTATATTTTGTCTTTGTTCTCCTGGTATAGCAAAAATATAACCAGAAATCATATTTGGCCCAACTGTGCTAGTAGTGAAATCGCCATCATTTGAACCCATTGGTATACTTTTTAGTATAATGTTATTCAATTCATCTACTGGTAAAACATCTGGATAAGATTTTACTAACTCTAATCCCGTTCTGCCCATTTCAATTAGACATAAACTTGTTGGTTTCACTTTAAATACTCCTATAACTTTTTCTTCAAATTTTTCTCTTAATTCTTTTACAAGAAATTTATAAAGCATTGTTATATAGGCAATTATATCAAAATCTACTAAAAAACCAATTTTTAACTCGATTTAAAGAAGGAAATCTAATTAGTTAATTAATTAATTAATTTCTAAAACAAATACTCAAATAATAAATGCTTATTTTTTCAATTAATATAGTCATAGAATCCATAGAAAAAATGAATAATAAGAAAATTTCTACCTCTTAATAAATCTCAAATTTTGTTAAAGTATTTCTTTGGAAGAATTTTCTTTCTTTGTTTCATCTTCTTCTATGTCGAATGATATTTTTTACTACAGTGTATATTGTTAGAAAAACAACTGTTACACTTAGAATAGAAATAACAGCAACTGAGATATTATAATAATCTGAAACCCAAGCTATTGGATACCTTTCCAAACTAACAATTTTCAAACCTTCACTACCACAAGCAAGATAAACAATTTTATTGTTGATATAAAAATTAATAAGATTTTCACCAAAGTTGGAACTAGCTATTGACCCAGGGTTTTCAATATCATAATACTGTCCTTCTACTCTTGGAACATCAATTTCTTTAGTATTATAAATTATCAATCCTTCTTTATGAGTTAGTACATATAAATGATCATCAATAAAATCTATTTTTTCAACCCCATAATCATAATATGCATTTATTTTATAAGAAATAATTTCTTCTATTTGATCAAAGTTCCTAATATTATAGATTGTAAATCCCTTGTCATCAGCTACAAATAATAAATTATTATCAATATCCATTGTAAAATCATTAATAATTTGATTGTGATAGATAGTTGCCACTTTTCTGATAGCAGTTAAATTAGCAATATCGAAAACGTAAATTGCTATATGACCCTCAATAAAGACATAATTGTCTTTTAAGACAAAGTGTGCATTTTGAGAAACCACTGAAAAATTACCTACTGATTTTATATTTTTAGGATCTGAGATATCAAAAACGTAAAATCCTGGAGCTCCATAATAATAATCATTCACTAAAACATATGCATATTGATCTTGAACCATAATGTTACTACAATAAGGAGTCATAAAATAATCCTTTAAACTATATTCTGAAACCTTATACATTCTGTCAGGACGGTTTACTTTTATTACATCCAAGGATTTTTTATTTAGATTAAACAGATAGGCATATTTTCCTTTTACAAAAATAGAATCATAATGACTCTCTTCATCACAATATATTCCTGAAAAGCTAATAGCTCCTGGATTTCTTACATTGTAAACGAAAATACTATTCAATCCATTTGTAGTGAAAGCTGCTCCTTGAGTGACAAAAATTTCTGAATTATAGGTATTTAATCTTACAGAACTTACCATTTGTAAAGACTCATAATTATCAATTTCATAGACGTAAAAACCCATTTCGTGATTAGCAACATATAAATAAGGTTCATCTAAATAAGCTCTAAAACAACCATAAGGTAATTTTAGATTTAACAACATTGAAAAGCTAAAGTCATCTGTGTAATTTAGAATTATTAAACCATAATTTTCACTCACTAAAAATATCTTTTCTTCATAAATAAGTACATCAGAAATATACCTTTCATAATCTTTGAACTTATAAAGTAATTTTGGATTTTTAATATCAGATATATTATAACAATATAATCCATACATATTCATAGAAATAGCTAGAAGATTATTTTCAAGAGCTAAACTATAAACCTCGTTTGTAGTTATAATAGCTGTAATAAATTTTAGCTCGAAAGGTTCTGAGATATCATAGATTTCAACTCTATTATAGAGTCCCAAATAAAGTAAATCATTATTAACAAGAATTTTTCTTATATAAACGGATTGTCCTACATAAATATGATAAAGAGAAATAATATTGTTGAAATCACTAATATCATAAATAAGTAAACCATTGTTTATCGTACCTAAAAAAAGTAAATTCTCATGAACATATACTGAATATACAGTATCAAAAACACTGCTAGTATATCCATCATATATAATTTCAGGATCACCAATATTATCTATATTTAAGATAATTAATCCATAAGCACAACCCACAAAGAGTAATGATTCCGATAAGAAAAGCGAATAACATTGATGGGAAATTAAAATATGATTTAAAATAATTGGTTCACTAGGAACGGATAAATCAATTATAAAAATACCTCCTGTATAGCAAGCTAAGAATGCATAAGTTTTGAAACCTCGAGTGATAATTTCAATATCAATAATTTCCCCATAATAACCTGACCATTCTCCTAGTTCTCTACAATTTTTATTATAATGACCTTCTTCCTCTTCATCTTGTAAAGAAAAATCTGGTTTAGAAGAATAAAGGGAAGAATTAGTGTATAAAGTAACGAAATTACTAGAAGTTAAAATAAGTAAAAGTCCAAAGATTATAGTAAAATGAATTTTAATTTTCCTCATT
>JAEORJ010000414.1 GCA_016840945.1 Candidatus Gerdarchaeota archaeon | reverse complement strand
TTTAAATTAGAAAAAAAAGGAATTATTTTATTTGTTTTTCATATAGTCAGGGTGATCATCTAACCATTTAGAGAGGTTTCTAAAGGTCTCTTCATTTCGTTTATTGATGAGTTTGTAAAGTTTATTTCCTAACATTCGATATAACAACGGAAGTTTTTTTAGATTAAACCGTTCTTCAAAATGAATTCTTGTTTTTTCTACAGCTAATTTTTCTAACCTTATTAAACCATTGGTGTCTAATCCAGGTTTCAAACTTAACATCGTGTAGGTATAACCAACATTTGGTTTTACATTCGTAACTAATTCTATTGAACATCGAGAACCCCAAGGTAATTTGTAGTGCACTCTACGTATAAGCCCATTACCATTTTTATCTCCTGGATATAAGATTTCTATATCAATAACTATTGCTTGTGTGAATTGCTTCCAAAGATCATAATCTTGCATCAATGCCCAAATTCTTTCAGTTGAATGATCAAGTTCTATCGAAAAAACATGTTCTTTAATCATAATTTCAACCTCTAATTATTTCTCATTGTAGTATCTTGGGAATTTAAACCATTCCGCATTGAAGATTAATTAGCATTTTAATTAATAAATTATAAACAAAAGTTATTTTGACATAAACTTTTTACCTTTCAGAGGATATAATTAATTGAGGGATGTAATTTGTATTTGTTTTCATTTGAATTAGCTTGTAAAAGAGCATTAGTGTTTTTTATCATTTTTTCATTTACTATACCACCACAATTTGTGAGCAGTATTAAACCAAAGATAATTAACTCAGAGATTATAAAACCAAAAGCAATCGTTTTATCATATGGACTAAATTATAGCACTTTTCTAGGAAGTAGATCTGATGAAATTGGAACTTGTATTGCTATTGCTAGTGATGGAAGTTCCTATATAACAGGACGAACCTCATCTGAAAATTTTCCAACTTTAAACGCTTTTGACAATACCTATGGTGGTAGTTTGGACGCATTTGTTGCTAAATTCTCTTCTAATGGCACACTTTTATGGAGTACATTCCTTGGTGGAAGTAACCAAGATGAAGGATGGGGCATTGCACTTAACAGTGATGATAGTTGTTGTTATATTGTAGGAAGTACATATTCTGATAATTTCCCAACCTTAAATGCCTATAATAGTACTTATGGTGGTAACTGTGATGTGTTTATTACTAAACTAGATGAAAATGGCACTCTCCTCTGGAGTACGTTTCTTGGAGGTAACAAAAAGGATTGCGGTAAAAGTATTACTGTAGCAAGTGATGGCCGCTCTTATTTGATAGGTAGTACTAATTCTAGTAATTTCCCAATTTTAGAGCCCTATAGTTACAATTTTAGTGGTGGTATAAATGATGGGGATGTTTTTATTTCGAAGCTTTCTAATGATTGCTCCCTCCTTTGGAGCACTTATTTTGGAGGAGAGACAGATGATGTAGGTATGGATATAGCTATTGCTGATGATGAGAGCTTATATTTAACAGGTTATACTTCTTCGTCTAATTTTCCCACAATTAATACGTATGATAATACCTCTAACAGTTTCTTTTATACTGATGCTTTTGTAGCTAAATTTCATGCTAATAAAACCCTCCTTTGGAGTACGTACCTTCGCGGTGGATTAACAGATGATGGATATGGTATTGCTGTGGCTAATAATAATTCCTGCTACATAACAGGACGTACTTGTTCGTATGATTTTCCTGTACTTGGAACTGATAGTATGTTTAGTGGCATATATGATGTATTTGTCACCCAATTCTATCCAAATGGTTCTCTTCTTTGGAGTACCTACTTTGGAGGTAATAGTGCTGATTATGGATATGGTATTACTGTTGATTATGATGGAAACTATTTTGTTACGGGTAGTACGCAATCTATTGATTTCCCTAGAATAAATCCTTATGATAACACTTACAGCTATTCTTCTGATGCCTTTATATCAAAATTTGCTATTAATAACTCACTTATTTGGAGTACTTTCCTTGGTGGGAGTAGCTCTGATTCTGCTCAAAGAATTGCAATAGGTAGTGATGGTAGTTGCTTTTTAACGGGCAGTACCAGGTCTTATAATTTCCCTCTTCAAAATGCTTATGACGATAGCCTAGGTGGATATCAAGATGTTTTCATAACGAAATTTTCCGTAATTGATGATATTATTGGCCCATCTATCGCAAATACTGGTCATTACCCGCTAGTTCCTTTTAATGATGAAATCGTCACAGTTAGATCTTATATTACAGATATTTGTGGGATAGAACAAGTGACACTTCATTATCAAGTTAATGCTGGTTCATGGATTTATGAGGTTATGCAAGAAGATCTTGGAACATCCTATATTGCTACTTTAGGTCCATTTAATGGTAGTGATTTAGTTAAATATTACATTGAAGCATCAGATAATTCATTTAATCATAATATAGCAATAGATGATAATAATACACATCTTTATTTATTTACAGTACATGCTTCAACCACTATTTTACCTACAACCACTTTTACTCAAGAAATATCAATCTTTGGATTTCTAACGATACTAGTTACGTTACCAATATTTGTTTTTGTTCTTAGAAAAAGAAGGAAATAATACCCTTCTTATTTATTTTTTATTTTAAAAATAAAACTTAATCCTCACCAACAGCCATATAGACCATATCTTCGCGGATCGATTCGATTCTTCTTTTATTCTTAGTAATATGGCTAACATGCACTAATCCACGAATCTCAAGTTCCAACAATATTTGGTTTATTTCTGTTCTTGATACTTCACCAAATTCCATTGAGAGTATTTTGATCAATTCATCATCTAGTAATACGCCCTGGCGTTTTTCTATTGCCATGAGAACTGCTGTTGATAGTGGCATCGTTTTCCAGATTGCTGCTTTTTCTGACATTTTACAGATAAAACTCCTTGCATCAATAATTGGTAAAAAATGGGAAAAATTCCCTAGGTTACTTTTCTATGATTGCCCTTTAAAAAATTATGGAAATCGCTGATTTGAAACCATTTTTTTCATGTTAAAATCCTCTATAAGAGTGTTTAAATGCTATTTGCTGGTAGAAATTCTTAGGTGTAATTTTCTTATGAGTAGAGTTTCGATTGCTAATAGTTCTGGTTTCACTATTGGTTATATTGATGGTAATTATGTTTTAAATTCAAGTGGGAGCACTATTGGTCGTATCTCCAGTGGGACTATTATGTCCTCAAGCGGAAACACAATTGCTCGATTTAATTCTGGTAGAGTTATGAATAGCTCGGGATCTACCATAGGATATTTTAGCTCAGGTAGAGTTTCCAATAGTAGTGGTTCAACTATTGGTTATGCTGAAAATGGTTCTGTTAGAAGTAGCTCCGGTTCAACTGTTGGCAGATTTTATGGTAATCTCTCTGATGAACAATTAGTTGCTGCATTAGGGTTCTTTTTTGACTTCTGGGATGGGTTTTAGATAGAAGAAAAAATAAGTGATGTTCGTACATGTGAACACCATTTTCTAAATTATTGGTTTCATTTCTGAAACTTCAACAGTGGTCCGTTTGAATCGCTCAGCAGCTTTCTCATAATATTTCATCATATCAGGTGTTATTGAAGCATGAACTTTCTTGATAGCGTCCTCAAAATGCTTGATGTCAACGATGTCACTGTTCATATCTTCTCTTAAAGATAACATTGCAGCTTCACGGCAGAGAGATTCAATATCAGCACCTGTATATCCTTCAATTCTCTTAGCAATTTCCTTTAAATCAACTTCGTCTGTTAAAGGCATATCTTTAGTGAATATCTCAAGGATCTTCAATCGTGATTTGTTATCAGGTGGTAAAACAAGTACATATCTATCAAATCGTCCTGGTCGTAAAAGTGCGCTATCGATGATATCTGGTCGATTTGTTGCTGCAATAATAACTACTTGCTTAATCATTTCCAAACCATCAATTTCTGTAAGTAGTTGGCTGATTACTCGCTCCGTTGAACCTGAATCACCAAAACCACTTCCTCGCCTTGGAGCTAAAGCATCGATTTCATCAAAGAAGACTATCGTTGGAGCAGACATTTTCGCTTTTCTGAAAATCTCTCGTATGGCTTTTTCAGATTCTCCAACCCATTTACTCATAACTTCTGGTCCTTTTATGCTGATAAAATTAACTTCACTTTCAGTTGCAACCGCTTTAGCTAACAATGTTTTACCGCAACCTGGAGGACCAAAGAGTAGAACACCTCGTGGTGGCCGAATACCCATTCTTGTGAAAGACTCTTTGAATTTAAGAGGCCACTCAATTGCTTCTTTTAATTCTCTAACTTGCTCTTCTAATCCCCCAACATCTGACCAACGAATATTGGGTATTTCGGTAAATACCTCTCGAGTAGCTGAAGGTTGAATTTCTTTCATCGCTGATTGAATATCATCATGAGTTACCTCGAGATTATCTAATAATTCAGGAGTAATAAGCTTATCAGCAAAATCAATATCTGGTAGAAACCGTCTGAGAGCTTTCATAGCTGCTTCTCGGCAAAGTGCTTGTAAATCAGCACCTACATATCCGTGAGTTTTTTCAGCTATTAAATCTAAATTAACATCAGTTGCTAATGGCATTCCTCGAGAATGGATCAATAGGATTTCTCGTCTTCCATCTCTATCTGGAACACCAATTTCTATCTCTCGGTCAAATCTTCCGGGTCGTCTGAGAGCGGGATCAATAGCATCAGGTCTATTGGTTGCACCAATGACTATTACTTCACCTCGAGAGACCATTCCATCCATCAATGCTAATAACTGGGCTACTACTCTACGTTCTACTTCGCCAGTTACTTCTGCTCTCTTACTAGCAATCGCATCCAATTCATCAATAAATATGATTGTTGGAGCTTTTGCAGAAGCATCTTTGAAAATCTGTCTTAATCGCTGCTCTGATTCACCATAAAATTTGGACATAATTTCTGGACCATTAATAGTAACGAAATTTGAAGCGCTCTCGTTAGCAACTGCTTTGGCAATTAAGGTCTTACCACAACCTGGTGGACCATGCAGAAGCACTCCTTTTGGTGGATCAATGCCCAGTTTTTGGAACAGTTCCGGATGCTTCATTGGTAGTTCGACCATTTCACGAATTCTCCGAATTTGGTCTCCTAAACCACCAATATCCTCATAGGAGGTTCGTGGTAAAGCTTCATCAGACACTTGTATTGGTTTATCAATTACTTTTAGTTCGGTATCCTCAGTTATTCTAATAATGCCTTTCGGATTGGTTGATGTTACTGTGAAGGGGAGTGACTTGCCTAAAATTGGAATTAGTACAGTATCATCTTCAGTTAAGGGATACCCAAGGAGCTTTCTCTTAACGAAATTCTCAAAACTATAATCAATTGCTACAGGGGTTTGGAAAGGAGCTAAGGTAACAAGTTTAGCATTCTTAGCATTTGCTTTTGAAACGGTGACATTCTCCGATAGACCAACATCAGCATTATTTCGCAATAATTTATCCATTCGAATAATGCCAGCATTTTGATCTTCAGGATAAGCAGGCCAAGCAATGGCAGCAGTCACTTTCTTTCCTTTAATTTCGACAACATCACCAGTTGTCACATTTATTTGTCGCATGGACAAGCCATCGATGCGGACCTTTTGTCTTCCGATATCACGTTGTCTTGCTTCTGCAACTTTTAGGGTTATACTTGTTTTAGAGGGCATCATCACTCACTATCCCTTTATCACTTCTTGGTTATAAGAGATTTTTTGCTATTATTTACCTTTATGTTTTGGGCATTTAGTTTGTGTTTTCAAGTTTTCTATTATATTAATATTGCTTTAAGCTATAAAAGACGTTTTTCAACTAATTAATTATAAAAAAATAAAAAAAAGGTGGTTAAAAAAAATAGCTAATTATTGCCCACCAAATAATCTATTGCCAGAACCTACTTGGTCAACATTTAAAATTGATTCACAATTTGGACACATATAGGTCATAACATAAATAACAACTGAACCAGCTATTGGCATTTTTGGTCCTTGACCTCGGCCCATATAACCTTTCACATAGGCAATTTCATTCTTGCAATGTGGACAGACCATCTTTCGACCAAACTCGAAGATGTACTCCATTTCCATCATTCTTTCGATATAGCCACCAAACATAATGCATCACTTTACATAAATACAAGTAGAAATAGGGGTTGATGTTTATTAATATACTTAAATAAAAAAAGAGAATTAATCTCTAAAAGATTAATCCGTTTTTATTTTCCAAATAGTACCTTTAGCGGTATCTTCTAGAACGATATTTAATGAAGCCAATTTATCACGTATTTTATCGCTAGTCGCGTAGTCTTTATTCTTACGTGCTGCATCTCGTAGCTCCATTACGAAATCCATCAATTCTTCAAATAATTTGCTATCAGCAACAGCTTCTGATTTGCCAGCTTTTTCAAATAATCCGTAAGTACTTAGGAGTAGCTGATAGGTTTCAAATGCTTCAGCTAATGTTCCTTGATTGATTTCACCTTCTAGATAAATATTGATCGCTTTTGCCAATTCATGAATTTCTTTCAATCCTTTCGGAGTGTCGAAATTTTCATCCATTACTTTTTCGAATTCAACCCGTGTTTTGTGAGCCTCTTTCAAGAGGTCTTCTTCTCTTTGATCCATAGGTGAGTTTTGTGTTAAATTACGTAAAGCGTTTTTAGCATTATCATAAGTTGTTCGCAATCTTTCAACACTGTTCTTAGCACTTGTGAGTTTATCATCAGTGAATTCTAATATCGCATCATACCTAGTCGATAGAAATAGGTATCTAATAGTATCTGGATTGAATTTGTTCATGAGCTCATGAAGTGTTGTGACGTTTCCTAAGGATTTTGACATCTTTTCTTCTTTCAAATTAAGGAATTCACCATGCAACCAATATTTAACAAATGGTTTACCGGTAGCTGCTTCTGATTGAGCGATTTCATTTGTGTGATGTGGGAATTTGAGATCAACTGCACCTGTATGAATATCAATAGTTTCGCCTAGATACTTCATGGACATTACTGAACATTCTACATGCCAACCAGGTCGACCCTTTCCCCAAGGGCTCTCATAAAAAATACCTCGTTTGATTTCATCTTCAGTGCTTTTCTTCCACAAAGCAAAATCCTGCACACTACCTTTTTCATATTCATCCGACTTGGCTCTTTCACCAACTTGCAATGATTTGAGGTCGACATTAGCTAATTTTCCATAGTTCTTAAATTTCTTAATATCGAAATAGACACCATCGCTTGTTTCATATGCAAATCCTTTTTCTTCAAGTGTTTTAATCAGATCAATCATTTCTTCAATGTGGTCAGTTGCTCGTGGGTAGACATGGGCTCGTTTGATATGCAACCAATCAATGCCTTCAAAGAAGACATCGGTGTACTTCTTAGTAAATTCCTTTAAGGATAATCCTTCAGCAGCGGAGTCACGTATCGTTTTATCATCAATATCGGTAATATTCATTGCTTGCATTACTTCATAGCCTTTGAACTCGAGATAGCGACGAATCATATCAGCCATGAAAAAGGTTCGGTAATTACCAATATGGGGGGTGGAATAAACTGTAGGGCCACACGTATACATACTAACTTTCCCTTTTTCCACTGGTTTAAAATCCTCCATCTTTCGTGTTAATGAGTTTCGTACAACTAATGTCATTTTCTTCACCATTTACAATTCATGTTAATTATTCATTAAATTCTTTCTTTAGTTTTTAACCTTCATTCTACCTTTTTCTTTAAAAAGGATTTTTGCAATTATTGCTATCATTATTTTCCTTGAAAAGTAGTCATGGTAACCATTACCTCCCTCAATAATATTATTAAGTGTAGTATTCTATGAAAAATTAGAAAAAATTATTGTTCTTTATTGAGGTAAAACAATGACCCCGAAAGGAAAAATCGATTTACAACCTGCTAATATTAAAGCAATATTAGCTTATATTATCACTTCATTGATTTTCTTTGGAGTGGGAATTTTATGTTTCATTTTATTCTGGCGTAGTGATACTACTAGTGGTACTGAAACATATGGTGAGCTTATTAGCAATGGGTTAAATGACCTCATCAGCAGCTTAATTAGTGGAGGAACTATCCAACAATATTGGTGGATTATTTTACTAATATTTGTAGGATTAGTAGTCCTTGGTTTCATAGTAGGATGGTTTCTCTTATTCCTAGTGTCTAAATTAGGGCACATATTAGTTTATGCTGGTGTAGCATTTTACATCGTTGGCGCTGTTGTTGGAGGTATTGTAGGGATGTTCATGGGTGCAGGAGTCATGTCCTTCTTATCCTTAGCCCCTGCAGTTGTTTTAATAATAGGACTGTTTACAAATATTAGAAAATTCAAGCGTGCTGGCGAATTTATGAAATTCACTGGCAGTGTCGTGCTTGCAGAAAAAGGTATGGTTATTGCACCAATTTTTGTTTCTATTGTATCTATGATTAATTTCTTCACAATGGCTTCAATTTTCGCTTATCTAGTTATTCTATTTTATGATGGCTCAGGGCTTGAATGGTTAGGTTATATTATTGGTGCTTTAGCA
The DNA here is from genome assembly GCA_016840945.1 of Candidatus Gerdarchaeota archaeon. The sequence continues at coordinate 3,980 of JAEORJ010000414.1, read as the reverse complement.
TCTTTCTTACAATTGATTGTTTACTATGGCATCTTTTATGTTGCCGAATCAATCAATACTACTTATGCTTATGAGTGGTACAGAAAACGAGATCCTGATATGAAGTTCTGTGTGAAGAATGTTTCAGGAAAATTTGGTCCAATCTTCACCTTCGGTGTAGTATCGGCTCTTGTACGCTGGTTACAAAATATGTTACGCAATTCAGCTGCAAGCGCAAAAGGTAATGCTGCTGGAATTATCTTAGCAATCCTTGCAAGAGCTATTGCAGCTATTATAGGATTTGTTTTCAAATATTTGACCTATTTCACCCTCCCAGCTATTGTTATTGAAGGCACTAAATTCAAGGATGGTGTTTCTAGAAGCTTTAGTCTTTTAAAGAGATATTACATGGACGTCCTTATTCGTGAAACTGGTGTTGAGCGAGCTATGGGATTGACCCAATTAATCTCTTGTTTTATCTATGGCCTTATTGGAGTAATCGTCGGTTTAGTGATCAAATTATCTTACCCAAGTATTACTTGGACAACTGCTATGCTAGTTACTGTTATCCCAATGGTAATCTTTGGTTTTATACCAACCTTCTTTATCTTCAGACCAATGAAAACAGCTTACTTAACCTTTGTATTCGCCTATGCTCAAGATGAAGAAGAAGGCTTCAGACTCCCAACCAGAATGCCTGCTGAATTACGTGGAGACATGAAAGACGCCAGAAGCACCATGGACACTTCAAAATCAATAGCCGCTGTTGCAGAGAAATTTTAATTTTATTTAGGGAGTTTTTCAACTCCCAATTTTTGTTTTTAATTGATCCAATTTCCAATATAGAATTATTACTATAGCTATTTCTTGAATATCATGTATAAAAAAAAATAGCCACAATAAGTGGTTGTTGAATTATTTTTCTCTAAGCGTTAATGTTGACAGGAGTATCATTATGATAACAAACCCTATCACAGGAGCAAAATACCAATGCCACAAGAAACCTGTTCCTTCTATCATTACGATTCGCATATAATCTGCTCCGTAAGTTAATGGTAGAAGATATGATATAGGTAACAACCATCTAGGTAATGTTTCCAAGGGCATAAGTATTCCTGATAGCAATAACATTACAAAGGTTACCATAGGAATAAATTGTACAGCTTGTAATTCAGAATTTGCTACTGTTGATAAGAGGAACCCTAACCCCATACCACACCAACCCATTATCAAAAGCATAATATAGATAGCAAAATAAGCACCAACTCCCCCAATTACTGGCACATTGAAAGCAAAAATTGTTAGCAATAATAAAATTGTTGCTTGGATGATTGAAATTACTGAAAGTGTTAACATATAGCCTAATATAATGTTAATTTTATGATAAGGTGACATCAATAATAGATCAAGTGTTCCTTCTTTTCGTTCTGTTATAAGTGATATAATTGATAATATGAATGACATGAAGAACACTGCAAAAGGCAATATTGAAGGAACCATATACTGCAATTGTGTTAAATCCTCACCGTAAGCATACTCGGTATTTATCGATATACCAATCTCACCCCCTGTGATTTCTTGGTAACCTTCGACCATAGCTTTCACTATGGTAGCACCTATTTGAGGATTAGAATTATCAACGAAAATATCTATAGAAATATCCGCTATTGTCCCATTAAATATGAAAGCAGCTATCTCAGCGGTAAAATCAGACGGGAAAAATATAGCACCATAAAAATCCCCATCTAAGACCATTTGCTTCTTAATATCCCAATCATTTATTGTTGAAATATTTTCGACATCAACTAGATCATTATCCTCATCAGAGAGATAATCAATAAATTGGTCACTTAATGATAGGGATATTGTTGTATTAGGATCCAATGGATTGATGATTTCTATTGGTTGATCTAAATTGGTAATAGCTATTGCTACATTATTTACCTCACCAGCAAAACCGTAACCAATAACAAAAGCCATAATGATAGGTACGATTAACATCAGTGCAACTAATCGTTTATCACGCAAGATAAATTTGAAAACTCTCTTGGAAACTAGGAAGGTCATTTTCATTTTAGAGCTCCTCCTCCTTAGCTAATTTGATGAAGACTTCCTCCATTGTAATTGAATTTGTTTTCTTCTTCAAAGCATCTGGTGTATCTAAAGCGATGAGTTCAGCATTTCTCATAAATCCAACTCTATCTGCATAATCTGCCTCGTCTAGAAAATGAGTGGTGATAACAATGACCCCTTTTACTCTTTTATTGAACACTCTTAAATAATCCCAAACATCTTTCCTAAGAACAGGATCTAATCCCACTGTTGCCTCATCAAGAACAAGGAGTCGTGGAGAATTTACACAAGCGCATGCAAGTGCAACTCTTTGTTGTGTTCCTCCTGAGAGATTGTGAACACGGACATTTTCATATGCTTCTAGATCTAAAATCTTTAGTAATTCATTTGTTCGTTCTTTTACTTCTTCTTTTGATAAATCCTTAATAGCAGCAAAGAACTCAATATTCTCTCTAGCAGTCAATGATTCATATAAAGCCCTTTGTTGAGCCAAATACCCAATGATTCTCTTAATCTTCTTTCGTTCCTTAGGTATCATTTGACCAAAAATTTCTATCTCACCAGTTGTTGGTGGGATGATTCCTAGAAGCATTTTAATGGCAGTTGTTTTCCCAGCTCCATTTGGGCCAACTAGAGCGAAAATTTCTCCCTCAGCAATTTCTAAATTAAGATTATCAACAGCTCTAAGTTTACCATAGTCTTTACTTACTTCTGATAATTTAATAGCCGATTCTGACATTTTTTCTATCACCTTCGAAGGTCAATTTTGAAATTAATTTATTTCTCATCTAACCTTCTGCAAGTCATAAATTTAAATGAACTAAAGCATAATAAAAATTATATACTTAGAGTATATAAATTTATTTAGTTGATAAAGTTATTTGATAAAAGCTGTGGTTAGTAATGAGCAATGATTCTTTGAAAACTGAAATTGAAGCAACAACTGAAGTCTTTAGCGAATTTGGTTTTACTAGATACGATTCACTAGTATTATCTATACTCACAGCTATTGGTACTGCTACTGTGAAGGAAATCCACCAATTTACTGATGTTCCATTACCTAAGGTCTATCAAACCTTGGAAAATCTCGTAAGAAAAGGGTTTGTTAAACAACATTCGAAAACTAGACCTGTTGAATTTACTGCTTATGCTCCTAAAATTATTATGAGAAAAATTGAGGAAGAAAACCGTAAGAAAGAGCTTAAATTGAAATCAAGTTTGGATCGTTTAGCTGAGCATACCCAACCTAGTTTTACTGGTGATATAGTACCATTTTCAGGTTTAGAGAATTTCTTACGAATTGGTGAAGGATTGATCTCAAATGCTACTAAACATATTTCTTTTGCTGGAAGTGCAGTGACATTAGGTCATTTTGCTGATGAATTAAGAGATGCAAAAGATAGAGGTGTAAAATTACGTTCAATGATTATTTCTCAATTATCTAAGTTGAAACCAGAGCTTAATCCTAATAATTACCAAAATTGAGGCTTTAATCATCGTCTATGGGATATACATGTTAAACCTAAGTTATCCCTAGATTTTTACAATATTATCAAAGGGATTGTAAGTGTGATTGATTATGTTGGGATACTTATAGCTGATAATAATGAATCAATTGTCCTTTTACCATTATTCCCAAATGAAATGTATTTTGGTATTTGGATTTATTCTAATCAAATTATCAAACAACAGCTTTTTGCTTATGATGAACTTTACAAAATTTCATCTAAAACGGATTGAGTTCTAACTTAAAATTTTGTTTTTTGAATAGTTTTAATAATGAAAGTTGTAATATCATAATAGCTGTTATGACATCATTAGCAGTTTTATACGGAGACTAATCAAATGGCTGATGAAAAAAAATCGGATGATGATACTAAGGTTTTAACAACAAAGAATACAAGAATGAAATATCGATTTCAAAGACT
>JAEORJ010000413.1 GCA_016840945.1 Candidatus Gerdarchaeota archaeon | reverse complement strand
TGATGTATTCGTTCATAGGAAGTTGCTTGAATATGGTTTATTTTTATGGTAAAATCCATCCCTGTCGGTTTTTTTACAAATAATTGTAAAAATAGTGAATATTCTTTCTTATTTTTATCCCAAATCTTTGATAACTCATTTTCTAAGAGTGTAACAATTATAGAATATGAACCTGAATCTGATATTATTTTAGGTTTAATTGAAACAAAATTCTGTGGGAATTGAGAATAATCCCAAAATTTGAATTCTAAATCGTTAATATTTACTGAAGGATTAGTAATACAAACATCTGAGAAAACAATCTCTAATTTATCAATGTTTTCATTTGGTTCACTATCAAATATAAAATTTGCTTTAATACCATAATTTCCATCCAAACTTGGTGGGTTTTCAGCTAATATTTCCCAATAATCTGTATCGTATGAATCAACATTGTTAATATCTTTAATACTCTTGCCAATTTCTAGAACACCATCTTTGGAAAAATAATATTGCTCATATTCTGTATCAACAAAACTGATAATTGGTTTATGAACACTAATACTTGTAACAACAAACCAAGTTTTTTGATTAATTTCACCTTGTAACTTCAATTGGTTAAAATTAAAATCATTTTCAATTTTTATCAAGAAAGTATGATAACTAGGATTTGTATATGTATCAAAAATTACATATTCTGCTAGCTGACCATTTTCAAATAAAACTTGTTCTTGCCCATTTTCACCAGTATTAAAGAACTTTAATTTTATTTCATTATTCGAGTTTGATTTTAAACTAATGCTTATTTTATCTCCCTTTTTCAATTGAATTTCTTCATAAATTGGACTTGTTAATATCATGGTTTCAGAAGGTTCAATATCAGTTTGAAAACTTATGAAATTTTCTATTTGATAAAATTTAGGAATTTCAAATACACCTTCATATCCATAGGAATACAATGATTCATCATGTAGACCCAATAAGCGGAAATTCATATCATCTTTCCACGTTAGGGCGATAGGATCAGTATTATGAGATGTAACATCAACAGAAATGTTAGTATATATACCTGAAATAGTATACTTATATAGCATTGTACCAAAAGATGAATTTAAATCAATAATCCAAAGATATTTATCACTAAATTCTAAGTTTATTGGATTTTCTTCATTTTCTAATTTAAATATTACACTTCCTACATATTCATTCGAGCTTTCACTGAAAAAATATCGATAAACTTGCATATTATTAAAGGAATCAATCCCTATTGTATAAAAAGTCAATCCATCCCAAGATAACCCTACAAAATCTAATTCATTACCATCGTTTGGTTTCAAATTAAAATACTCATCAGTATAAACGAGATTATTTTCAGCATTAAGTTTATACTTATAAGCCTTATCGTCTTTATCTGAGATGACCCAAATATAATCCCCGACTTGCTCAATGCCCGTTATTTCTTCTTGGTCGATGCTAGGATCCAATATAATGTTAATGCATTCATTAGAATAAACTCCAATTGATGAAACTTTAAATAATTTTGGTAAATTGTTTAAATTTCTTCCTAATTCATATTCAGCATCCCATGAATAACCTATCGCGTCAAGATAAAAATTTGAAGAAGAATTTGTTGTTTGTGTTCCATACCAAGAATTAAATTTCATAATATCTATTTCATTTTGAGAAGAAATGGAACTCAAATTTTTAGAAACGAATGATTTATCAGCGATATAAGGATTTGTACTCGTTATGGTTACTTTCCATTGATTTGAATCCAATCCCAAGTATCCACTTGACTCATTACAATTAAAATCAATTCTAATATGATGCCAATATGTTAAATCATAAATTTGATCAGTTAATAGTTCCCAGCGATATTCATTTGGATTATTAGGATCATAAGGTTGGGTTGCTAATTCAAACATGCCATCAATATATCTTAACTCAAGAAAACTATTTGATGATTGATTGAGCAGATTAATTTGAAATATTCCTTCATTGAGAAGATTATTACTTAGCCAAAATTCAATAGATCCTGAAGTTTGGCTTCCTACATTAGTTTGGGCCGTATACCAATGATCCTGACCATTATCTCCAAACTCAATAATTTTTCTATGCCTCTGATTTTCATCAATAATAGGATTTTCCTCAATGATAGCTATATTTCCATCAATAATTGCTTCATAGAGGATTTCACAATAAAATGAGTTGATCCTTTCATTTGGTTGGCTACTATTGAATCCCACCATTAAAGAAGTTAAATTTAACGCATTAATTTCAGAATTATCAAATTTTACATTCGTCCATCCATTTGAAGATATGGGTGTTTTTCTGATTGTTGATGTACCTAATCCATCTTCAAGCCAAACGGTTCCATTAAAAGGATTGGAATAAAGTTTTATATCTAAACTTTCTATATCATCAAGATTAATATAACAAGGATCAATTGAAAAGACTTCAGTATGGTTTGCATCTTGAGCTTCTATATAGAAATTATCAAGATAATCATTTTCCACGAATATATAATGAGGAATGTTTTCATATGAAGGAGTCCATTGATTAATACCACTATCTTTTTCCGGTCTCAATGTTGCATTTTGATTATCTCCAAAATATATCTTGCAGTAAAAACTATCTAATTTATCATTTAGAGAGCTATTAAAACAAATTTGTAAATCATTTAATTCTGTCTGATTCAAAAGTAAGCCATCGAAACTAGCATTTAACCAAAATGGATCATCCTCAGGATCAATTGTTGGGGAAGGAATCATAGAAGGAATTGAATGATTTAGAAGATAAATTTCACCATTATAGTTTTTTGAATAAAGATAGATTTCAATTCGTGTCACATTGTTATTTTGTCCAATATTATAGTCACTCATACAGAATATTTCTGTCATATTAGCATCTGGTGCTTGTAGATATATACTATTGGGTATATCCTCAATTAAATACCTGTAATGTTCTACAGTATCATTTAATACCGCTGACCATTGAGTATTGATTATATCACCATCTGGACGGAGAATGATTCGTTCTTCCGTGCTAAAAATTGAGGGAGTATTTCCGTTATCATCATCTGTGAATGAATAGGTTGCTAAATAATTATAATCATCATCATCTGTTAAAACCCAATATTGCGTTCCATCCCAAAATATATCTAAGATATTCCCATAGTTAAATGTTGATAATTCTTGATCAATATCATAAATCCAATCAGTATTTATCAAGCCATCTTGCAAGTAATATCTAGGATCGTTTACTCCAATCATATCATCATTTAAGTTTTCGGCGCTCCATTTATCAGTGAAATCTTCATAAAATCCAAGAGTTTCTTGTGTATCAGAAAATTCAAAACCTGAATTTCCTCCAATTAATAATCCATCTTCTGTAAAATCAATTTTATCAGAGACATGATAACTACTTGAAATAGGTTGGAAATTATCATAATTCAAATAGTTAGGATCCGTTTTAATTAATGATTTAAAATCACCTACACAAAAGTATTGATCTGAAGATTCCCTTTTTGTAATTAATCTAGCTTTGTATTCGTTATTATCATTCACAAAATTACTATAAAAATCTTTATAAGTTAATCTTGAGTAGGTAGTTGGAAAAATATCGGTTGTAGTTTGAATTTTATTTTCATTTTGTACAAGAT
>JAEORJ010000412.1 GCA_016840945.1 Candidatus Gerdarchaeota archaeon | reverse complement strand
GAAAGACGTGGTACAAGTCTAAAACTATATGGTTGTTGGTTGCACAATACTTAATTGAAGCGTCAAGTGTGGTTTCTGGTAAGTTAGATATTCAAGCAGCAATAGCATTAGCATTTACTACTACTGCTGGATTTATCGTGCGGTACTACACTGATAGTTCGATAAAATAGTTATTATATGGAAACCAATATTCTTGATCTTCTTCTGTGAATAGAAAATATAGACCAAGCACAAAGTTAATAATAAAGAATATCAGAATACCAATTAATATATAGTGGATAATATCCCCTATTGTGGTTTTTTTATTCTTTTTATTCATTACGTTTCTCCTTACCCCTGTCAACATTTAGTTGGTGCTGACAGGGGTTGTCTTTTACTTCGATGGAATTTGCATTAAAAAATTACTTGCGTTGTTACCAGTTAAAAGAGTTGGTAATTGTCCGTTCCATTTTTCAATCCACATTTTTTGCAAAATAGCAGGGGTTAGTGTTGAATTTTCAAGTTGTTGTTTTACCCGAATTCCTTCTGCTTCTGCTTTCGCTTTCTCTGCTTGCGCTCTTGCTTCTTGAACTTCATTCTCACGTTGTTGCGCTCTTTGTGTTGCTTCTATTTTAGCATTTAAAGCATTTGTTACTTGTTGTGGCAATCTGAAATTTCCGATTGCATAGATTTTATCAACTATTATTCCTTGTTCTTTTACTTGTTCTTGTACCAGTGTTTGAACATCTGTTAATAATTGTTGCTTACCTATTCCATAGATAGATTCAACTTCTAATTTAGATGATAAATTATTCAATGCGTCTCTAACCATATTTCTTAGAAATATATCAGTTATTTCGTCTACTCCTCTGCGATACTTTTGAAAAATTGTATTTACTTTTAATGGATCAATATGGTAAGATATTCCAATATCCGCACCGACTTCTAATCCTTCTTTTGTTTGAAATAAGAATGATTCATCATTTGGCGAACCTTCATCTTCGCTTGCTGTCCAAACATAATTTTGTTGAAACGTTGGGAATAAATATAATTCTTCATTTATTCCAATCCAATAACGACCGACTTTTAATTCTTCTGTATCTACTCCTTTATCCGAACCGAGTAAATATACTTTAATTCCTACGTGTCCAGCAGGTACTTTACGGCAACCACATCCAGAAGATAACATTCCTACAATCAAAACAATAATTGTTAAGATTGAAAATTTAATTTGATACTTTTTCATCTTCATTTCTCCTTAAATTTTTGATCCAAGATGTCGATTTAATCAATAGATAATCCAGATAACCTACCAATAGAAGCAAAGCGATACCAGTTATAACTAAAATATCACTATCTTCACTTATTAATTTTGGCGAAACAAGTCCAAGTACAATTATGGTTATTATAATAACTGTACTTATTTTTAGAATATTCAATTTTATCACCACCTTTCATTTAGTTTTAACCCCTGTCGCTTTATAAAGTGATGGGGGTTATTTATTAATAAAAATCACCAGGCCCGCGTGAACCACCACTTATTGCATTGAGTAACCCTAAGATAGCTACAACAAAAAGTAGAAAGAATATCCAACCAAAAATTATAGCTAAGATACCTTCTTTACCTGTTAACAGTTCTAAAAAGAATTCAATCATTCAATTAAATGATCTGATTTGATGTTGTGTTTTTTCATCATATTACTTTTAGTCAAAAGTATATGCAATTTTACATTTGGATCGAATAAATTGCTTGAATTTGAACTATCTATTTCTTTACCATCCTTTTGCAAAGAAACCTTTACGTTATTATTTGATTTAAAAGTGTTAAATTTGAATTTTGTTTTCATTTTTTCACCTATTGATTTAATTAGCGTTTTTAAACGTTTGTTCGTTTCAAACTATCCGTATAACGAAAATCAGATTATCTTCGCTCTACGTGTCTAAAAAGTGCCTTTACGTGGATTTATTAAGTTACTCATAACTCGTTTTAGACCAATCTCGTACTCAACTCAACTTTTCTTTTCTTTGGTGAATTAAGTTTCTCGTTAAATCTCTGGACTCTGGTTAAATCATCTGACCTAAAATCTTCATAGTTAGAACCACGTTTACAATATTTACAAAGTGTGTTTCTGGACTGTTCAGTTTGTAATCCTTTAAGACTGTTCCTGCATGTTAGACAGCGATTCATATTCTTTTTCCGCTTTTATTAAGTTAATAAGTACGTCTGTATTTGCTGTTAGAAATTCCAGTAATGATATAGCTGCATCATAGGATTTGTTTTCATAGATTACTTCTATATCATCGATTGTTTTTCGTAATAGGTGAAGATTGCTTTTGTGTTTAACTATCACTTTTTCACCTGTTGATTTAATTCATTTTGATTAGATAAAAATAATACTTTCCCAACAATACGACAAGCACCGCCAATTTGGCGTTTACGATAATAATCTTCATATTTTTTATCCCTACCGTCAGGAGAATCAATTGAATGATAAGATACAAAATTATGATTATCGACTAATTCAGTTGCTATTGCAAAACATTTTTCAGTAACACCAGTTGTAAAGATATTACATATCTTACAACCAGCCCAAAATGTCGGATTATCTGAATTATCGACCGTTTCAATTGGTTCAACTAATCCACCGCATTGAGGACAAATACCATGAATGTTTTTTTGACATTGTTCTTTTGTAATCATATATTCTGTCATTTTTTCCTCCAAACTCTATGACCTATTTTTATAGTATTAGG
>JAEORJ010000411.1 GCA_016840945.1 Candidatus Gerdarchaeota archaeon | reverse complement strand
ATTAAGCGATTTTTCATTATATGAAGATAAAACAAGTACTATGTTTCATACTATTAATTATGACTACAACCTAAATTTAACATCTTATGAAGCCTTTATCTTATTTTCCAATCTTATTTATGAAGCAAGAGGGGACATTCTTCTTCATAATAAATACTTACTAACAATGCCTTTTGATAAGAAACAGTTTATTGAAATCTATAAGAAAAATGGACCTAACTTATCTAGTGAGCTATTCAGGATTGAATGTTTTTGCCTTGATTACTTTGAGCATTTACTCGAGCAATTAGAGACTAATACTATTACACCTGAAATGATCCTCAGATTTAGCGGTCCAAGTGTTGTGGTGTTATTGGCAAATTACAATTCTAAAGCACGATCGTTCGTATATCAAAGAATAACTGAGTTAATTGATCCGATAGAGATTTTATCTATTCCTGAAGAAATAATCTCATCAGTGATGTTCATTTTCAGTAAACACTTAATTCATTTACCTCAGTTTTCCGATCTTTATACTTTAAATCTTAAAACAGTTAAACAAAACCTAAAATTGTATTCAAAAGAATATCCCTTTAAAAATTCTTTTTGAAAGGTTTGTTGTACCCTTATTGTATCTTGTCGAGATGTTCAGATAACCTGTACTTACCTCCTAAGTATGTCATTGCTAAATTGGATTTCTAAACCTTACAGAAGAAGTTTGTGTCTTGAGTTTCTGGTTTTCTAGTGAATGTTTTTATAAAGAAATGAGAGTATTATAAGTAGTGAACGTTATGACTAATGACTGGAAAGCTCAGATAGCATCAAAGGTCTCTATCTGTCATGGAAAAGTCTGTATCAAAAATACTCGAGTAATGTTATCAGTTATTCTTGATTGTGTTGCAGAAGGTATGACAGAAGAGGAAATACTCAAAGAATATCCTTCATTGAAGGAGGGAGATGTGAGTATAGCATTACAATATGCTGCTTCCCTTGCACGAGGTGAAACGATACCTCTTAAAGCTGAGAGCTGAAGGTGTGATTACGTGAAGTTCAAACTTGATGAGAACATACCGTTTTCTTTGAAAAAACTCATTGAAACAAAAGGTAATCATCAAGTTGATAGTGTTTTTCATGAAAGAAAAACAGGTATAGATGATCATTTACTTCTGAAATTATGTCTTGAAGAACGGAGAATTCTTATTTCACTTGATAATGATTTTAATAATCCGATTATGCATCCTCTGGATTCACTTTATGGTATTATCATTCTTCGACCATCTTCTCAAGGTAAAACAGCTGTGACTAAACTTATGTCTAATTTCCTTGATAGTTATAAACTTGAAGATTGTACAAAAAAGGTTTTACTAGTTGAATTTGATAATATTGCTATACGTTGGGATTGTGTGTAAAATCATCATTCCAGTGTGTCTTTCCTTAATTGGTCAGCTAGCCTTGAAAGTAGATGTGTGAGACCTGAAGTATCATCTTTCATAAATATTTTTTTGAACATAATTTTTAATTAGTTAGAAGTTTACTTTGTGTAATGGTGTTTAATAGTGAAGAGATTAACATTATTTCTCTCCCTTTTCCTACTCGTGTTAGGTATCAATGGTAATTTAATTAATCATGTACGAGCAATTAATTCAGAATCAGCTTTTATGGAACAAATAACTGAATTCACGAATTTTGAATTAGCTGTTGATACATCTTATATACAAAGCATACAATCATCTGAGTGGATTAATTTTAGTTGGAGTCATGATGAGTCAATAGATGCAAGCATTTATGATATATACATACTACATCCTAATGAGACCAGAAATTATCAAGATTTTAATATTACAGTTACCTTAGATTATGGTTATTCATATTCATATTCAATGCTAAAAGATGCAAAACTTATCGTAGGTAGTTATTATCACGAAGATGGTACCTACAATGCAAATCATTCAGATGCATTCTTTCATGATTCTCAAAAAATTGGTCTTTGTGGTATATATGATCCATGGGCTCTAGAAGGAGGAGTATATTTAATTAGCGGTTATCCATATGGGGTAAAAGATAAACAAATAACCGATGAATATAACATATACTCAAGTGATACCTTAACGCTTCAACTTAAACGGTCAAATGGAATCCTTAATTGCTATATAAAAAAAGGAGCTGCAGTTTATTTTAGCTATAAATGGACTTCTGGTCTTACAAGACCTTTGAACTATATTGCAATAATGTGTGTGTCTAATCCTCATTTTGCTTCTACCACTAATGTGAAATTTACTTCTTTAAATGCAACTCTCTATTATGATAATAGTAGCCATCCAACACTAAATTCACAAAATCCAAACACATGGGTTTGGGTTAGTGTTGGTTCAACTACTTTAATTGGTGGTATAATCACAATTTCAATTGTTCAAATTAGAAAAAGAAACACCAATCACTTGAGTCATAATGAAGAAACCACTACTACTGATGCAAGTTATTCCTGGGCTCTTGAAAAAGAAAATTAGAAATATCTGCTTATAGATATTTATAATTTAATTAGACTATTTCCCAACTAGACTTCTGAGCTTTCAAGAAGAAGTGTTTGACTTTAGTATCAATTTCATAAAAAATTAGATATTTTTAAAGTCATTTGTTTTATTTATATATGAGTTAACTTGAAATTTATTTCTAGCCTATAAATGGTAATGTTGTTTTAACATAATCTAATCCTAAATTAGTTCAAAACAGTTTCTAAACTTTTATGTGGGATTTTTTAAATTAAATAGTGTCATAGTATAAAATGGTGTTGAATTTGTCAAATGTTAAGGTTAGAGGAAAAAAATGGGTTACTGTTGTTAGTATTTTTGGAATGATCAGTTTGGCGATCATTATTCCTTTTATCATACAGAATTATAATCATGTTGAAGAACCTTCTATTTTGATGATAGAAATTACAAATGATTATGATTTTACTAATTACGATTTTCCCGGTCAAGGAACAAAAGTCGATCCATATATTATTGAAAATTATACTATTTTAACATCAAATAATTACGCCATTCACATCTGTAATACTTCTAAATTTTTTGTTATTCAAAATTGTTATCTTAAAGCGCAAACCAATGGTCTTTTTATTGAGAATATAGCAAATGGCACTGCAAGAATTTATCATAATGAATGTTACAATAATATCAAATGTGGAATCAATATAATTGAATCCTACAATATCCTGTTAAAAAACAATTATTGTTCAGGGAATAAATATGGTATTTTATTAAATTCAACAGCTAATTCCATAATTGAAGATAATTGTTGCTTAAACAATGTTTTTGGAATTACCTTAGATAATTCTTTCAATAACACAATAGCTAATAATTTGTGCTATAATAATAAAGATGGAATAAATATCAAAACATCTTTGTATAATAACTTGACAAAGAATAACTGTTTTTATTGCTCACAAACGGGTATCTTTTTGGATTCATCTCAAAATGATTTTATAGATAATAACCAAATTCAAAATAACAGAGGTTATGGGATTTTTATTGAAAATTCTTTAAATTCAATATTCATAAAAAATGAGTTTTACAACAATACAATTGATATATATCTGGTAAATTCACTTTCTATTACCATAAATAATAGCTCATTTAATAATAATTTTCGATCTTATTGTGTGTCTATACTACACACAAATGATATTATATTAACAAATAATTATTTTTTCAAATACAATCAAGGAATTTCTCTGTATGAATCTTACAATACTTCAATTATTGATAATACATTTGATTATGGTTGTTATGGGGTGCAAATTTTAGGTTGTTTTAATACCTATATAAAAGGTAATTCTTTTATTGAAAATATTGGTAGTGCAGTTTCTGTTCCGTTTACATCACCAATTAATACAACCATAATTAATAATTCTTTTATTAATAATAGAATTGGTATAGAAACAAGTAATGGTTACAATTATCTTATAACGAATAATACTTTTGTTATTGATGATAGTGGTATTAGGGTAAGATCAGCGATAAGTCTTGCCTATTCTCCAATTAATATTACTATTACAAATAATATCTTTAATGGATGTGGGCTAGATTTTACCTATATAAAATACACTACTTGTTTAACTTTTATAATTGAAAACAATACTATGAACGGTAAACAAATTGGTTATTTTGTTGATAATAGTTATCCATTAGTTTCAGAATCTATCTATGGTCAACTTATTTTAATTAATTGCTCTAATATCATCATTAGAAATTATGACTTTTATGATACTACCAATAGCATAGTTATTCTTTATTGTACAAATATTGTGATTGAAAATAATCGCATCATGGTTGATAAATCATGCCCAATTTATGTTAAGGATTCTACGAATATTACTATAACTAAAAATATTATTACCAATAACACCTATGGTATTTTTATTTTAAATACAGATAATATCAGAATAATAAACAATACTTGTACAAATTTAAAAGATACTATTCTTTATCTTTTTAACTGTTCTCAAATATTATTAAAGAATAACGTATGCAAAAATAATGTTGGAAGGGTGGCAATTATAAATAGTTCTTTTATTACAATCGATAATAATACACTTAGTAAGGGTAGTGTTGGTATAGAAATTTATAATTCTTTCAATGTTGAAATCAAATTTAATAAAATTTATTATTATTCATACTGGGGTATTATTATATCAGGTCCATGTAACAATATTGTTATATCAAATAACACGTTATTTTATAATACTGGTGGTATTTGGATACATAATTCTAATTCAACTATTATTAAATTTAATATCTTTAAGGAAAATACTGAACGAGCAATATCTATAACAGAAGGTTCTTTTAACATAATTCATCATAACAATTTCATTAATAATAATATTGGCGATGCTTACCAAGCATATGATTTTGGAGTATTCAATCAATGGTATGATACTACCACAGCAGAAGGTAATTACTGGTCAGATTGGATTGGGTATGGTACTTACCGTATAGGTGGTTATGCTAACACTATTGATCCTCACCCATTACAATATCCTGTAGTTATTTGAAATTTAATTAATTAAAAAAAATTGCTCGTTTCAAAATTTCATATCTTTATGAGATTCCTTGAATATAAAGAAGTGTGGATCCTATTACATCAATAGATTATGTTTTTACTTTTGCTTTTAGATGAATGGTTTTGGTAAGGTTTATTATCTACTTTGAAGAAGTATTGGTTCTGTTCTGCTTTTCTTTTTATCACAACCCTTATGATTTGTGAAGCAGACCTACTTATGGGTTATAATGCCAAAAGAAGAAGAGGTTATTCCTGAAGAGGAAATCATAAAGGAATTGATCAAAACATTAAACGATAAAAATGCTCAAAGCGATATTATTTATGCTTTAGCACGAATAGGTGAACCTGCATTACCTTATATTAGAGAATTATTTCAGGAAAAATCAATAGCATCAAAATTACTAGCTGTTAAAATTTTTGGAAGAATAGGCAAACCAACACTGCTTGATTTAATCAAAGCCACCGAAGATAAGGATTCTACTGTTAGATATGAAGCTGTTCGATATCTTGGTCGATTGGACCTTAATGGTATAGATGCGATTGATGATTTAAGGAAATTGCTGAAGGATGAATGCCAAGAAGTTCAAGAAAAAGCTCAGTGGGCTATTAGACGTATTAAGAGAAGCTACCAAGAGTATCAAATAACTATTGTATTATCTGATGCGTATAATAAATATTTAACCAAAAAAATGACTTTTACTGAAATGGCTGATTTAATAGCAACTTATAAGCGTAAAGGTAAATATCTTCTGGATAAAATCTTTGATTTTGGAGATGAAGCACATGGCAAGCTGTATTTGAGCCTTTATGATTATCTTGTTAAGAAAAAAATTTTCACATTAGATGATGATGTTTTAAATATCATTCGTAAACAAAAAGTAAAAATTAATTTTAGAAAACGATATGCTCGTGAACATGGCTACTTCTCTCTTCATCCTACACGTATACATATAAATTATCAAAAATCATCTCATTTCCTAAAATGCTTGGAGTTAATTAAGAAAACGAATGTTACTGAATTGCTTACCTTCTATTCTCAAGAAGTTGACGAAGAACCTCATAAGAACACTATTATTTTTCTCGAGATATTTGCTTTTCTTGACAGAAATAATTATTTTGATGAGCTCTTACAATTCTTTGATGAAAATTATTATCTTTATGACTCAGATTATAAACTAATTCAACGAGAACAAATCATAAAGTATTTGCAAATCCAGAAAGATATTCTTCTTTTGAAGTGACTTATTTTGATTAATACTCCAAATGCTAACCATAAATACATGTTTTTTATTGATCTGGATTGCTGGATCTTCAAGAAGAGGTGTGTAACCTGTTGCTTAAATTAGTTTGAGGTTTTGCTCTTTTATTTCGCTTAATTTCCATAAGTGATTTTAAAACCTTAAAAAGTGAATCATCATTTTTCTATCAATTAATGCTTAGTAATTTATTTTCAACTTAAAGGAAAAAAGTTATTTTAGATCAATTCATACTCTATTTGGAGGGTAAATGTTGAAAAAACAATCGTTGAGTTTTATACCTCTTTTCATACTGTTATTTTTCTCATACAATCATATTCCTCCTATTCGAAGTGATTTTAATATTCCAACTGGTGCCACCTATACTTATGATGTCATTAATTCTTATTGGCATATTACCCAAGGAGTAAATACAGGAGAGGGATTTGGCTTTAATTTCGAAGGGACTTCATACAATTTAACAACCCAAATAGTAACAAAAACAAGAATGGTCAATCCACAAAATATTACCTACGCAATAAGTGTAGATTCAGCAACAATCGAAGCATATGACACTTCACTAGAATTGGTCAGTTGGTTTTTTCTTATGCAATATCCAATGTTAAAAGCTCAAGCTTCTCTTTCACCATGGAACCAGGTAGAAATTGAAAAAGGTCCAGTAATGTTTAATCAATTTTTTATAGAACCAACAACATTCAGTGATGCGTGTATTTACTTAAGTAATGACACCTTTGTGTATGAGCAATTTACAAATAATGCATTTATCGATAAACATATTCATGGACATTTTGATAACTCCTCCTCCAT
>JAEORJ010000410.1 GCA_016840945.1 Candidatus Gerdarchaeota archaeon | reverse complement strand
TGATTCCAACTATTCCTAACGATAAAGTATCACTTATAGTGATTGGAGGGGGAATATCTGGCTTAAGCGCTGCTCTCACTTGGGCTCATACTCATGACCTAAGTAAAGAGCCAGTTTTATTAGTTGAAAAAGAACCTAAAACAGGTGGCTTTGTTACTTCTTATGAACGTAGTGGTTTTCTTTTTGATACTTGTCAAATGATTCCTAATATTTCTGAAATTCTTAATTTTTTAGATGTTAATATTGAGATGAAGAAATTTATGGGTTATTATTCTCGAGTGTTCATTGTTGACACTAAAATTGACAAAGTTAAGAAAATAGAATTACCCTCTGGTTTTACTACCTTTAAGAATAAGCTAATGACCAACTATCC
Source organism: Candidatus Gerdarchaeota archaeon (assembly GCA_016840945.1). The sequence goes on along the minus strand of JAEORJ010000410.1, from coordinate 5,431 downwards.
TAGCAATGCTAAAGAGATTGAACGCTTTTTAGATCATTCTCGAGCAATGTATGACGAACTTTTCAAATTAAAAATGGAACCAAAATTTGTTGATATTCTCAAACTACTCATTACTTGTCCTAAAATAGTGAAAAATAGTAAGAAAACATTTGCAGAATATTTCAAACAATTTAATATTACTGAACCTGATGTAATCGAGATTTTTGAAGTCTTTGCTGCTTTTAGTGCTTTGCCTGGTGAACAAGCTGCAGCTCTTATCACTGTTTCAGCTATGAATTCTCTCTTAGATGGTGCTTTTAGACCTACTAAAGGATTTATTGAGTTTCCAAAGAAAATAGAAGAACGATATTTATCTCTTGGAGGTAAACTTTTACTAAAGACAAAAGTTGATAAGATTTTAGTAGAAGATGGTGTTGTCAAAGGTGTAAGATTAGATACTGGTAAAACTATTTACTCAGACTATGTTATCACTACCATTGATCCTAAAGTTGCTATGAAAGAACTAGTAGGAATAGACCTTATCCAACAGAGTGATGAGAAATATGCTCAAAAAGTTGAAGATGTAAAAATGTCTTGTTCCTCGTTAAACATTAGCTTAGGATTGGATGATAAACTTGATCTTGCTGCTTTAGGCATGGATTGTGGTTATAACGTTATTACTACCGGTGGTGATACTTTCAATAAGCTATATTTGGCTTTTGAAAAAGGTGATTCTGCTTTCTCTGATGATTTATTCCACTTTGGTGTTATCTGTCCTTCTCTTACAACAGGCGGAAAACCTAACTTAACAATTCGAGTAGTTCCGATGGCTATGGGTCAATGGGCTGAATTACGAGTAAATAATCCTGAGAAATATAAACAAGAAAAAGAAAAATGGGCTGATTTTGTTATTGATAAAATCGAAAAATATCTTATACCAAATCTACGAAAGCATATTGTTGCAAAAGATATTTCAACCCCAGCTACTTATGCACGATATTCTGGTTCACCTACAGGATCTATCTATGATATGGCTCCTTATACTAACAATTTTGGTCGAACACGATTAAAAATGAGAACACCAATAAAAGGATTATTCCAACCTAGATTTGTTCATGGTGTTTTTGGTTCTTTACTTTCTGGCATGCAAGTTAATGATATGATTCTCAATGGTAAAATCATGAATGGTTATGCTCGCTTATCTAAAAATAACGAAGAATAACTATACTTCGTTATTTATTGTTTTTTTTTTCATAATATAGTAAAAAATAATAGCTTTCTATAATTAGCTATTTTTAAATAACTGTCATATACATTTATTTTATAGTATATTGGTGGAGATTTAGATTATGGAAAAAACTTGTGAACATTGTGGACAATTAAATCCAAAGGATAAAGAACTTTGTATTAAATGTGGTAAGGAATTAACATTACAAATTTCTCAAATTGAGAGAAAAAAACAAAATGGTTTATCAATTGGATCATTAGTTTTGGCTGGAATTGTTTTAATTCCTTTATTTTGGCTTGATGTAGTTATAATAGATAGCAATTGGGCTTTGGACTACTTTGCAGGTCATTATGGTGATAGGTATTACATTGTCATAATAGCTTCAGGGATCTATTTACTATTGACAGCTATAGGGATAGTATTAGCTTCAATTGGTTTTAAAAAAGGAAACAAAATTCTTTCGTTATCTGGCATAATATCTAATGTGATATTGATTATTATTATAATCATAAAAGTAATTGTTTTGAACATCGCGTTCTTTCATTGATAGAAGATTTTTTCAAGTAAAATTTTTTATCCTTATTTGAAAATCAAGTGATTACTATTATTATATTTTTTTTCCTTCAATCATTACCTTTCTGAAAAATTTATTAATTCTGATTACTGTATCCTAATTTATGCAACGAAAATGGAAGATAATTCTTGGTATTACTATCCCTCTACTCGTTCTTGGTGGTGGTATAGGTAGTTATGCACTTTGGCGTATTTGGCCTGCTACTTGGGATTCTACAGCTCCAGCGATCAGCTTTCCAGTAGCAAATCCTGATGTTATTCATATTCTTGGTGGTTATGGAACAACTGATGAAGGTTGGTTCCATAATGGTATTGATTATGGGTGTAATGCTTCAGTTGATATTATAGCTTGGTGTGAATTGCGAGTGACCTATATTAATACTTGGTATAATGACAAAGGTGGTCATTGGCAGACCAATGTTAATTGCCGTTATAATACCAGATACTCCTTTGAAGTTCCATTCGAATCATGGGCTCTAAATGAAACTTATGCAAATCTTCAACGAGCTGAGATCAATGTTGAAGTTGGTCAAATTATTCCTCAAGGCTATGTTATTGGTAAACTTCTCTATCATGGTAGTGGCACTCACATTCATTTTGGCATGAAAGAGGATGGTCAAAATATTTGTCCCTATTTATTCTTTAGTACTGATTGTAAGGTTCTCTTTGATTCTTTATGGGCACTTTATGGTTATGGTACTATTTGTGGACCTTAACAATGAGTTCAGATATTACTTTATCCATCCTTTGGTTTCAGAGATATCTTGAAATGGTTAACATTGAACGATATGCTGAGCAAATCCAATAATAAAATTTGAATACTATCTTTTACTTTGTTTACTGTGTTTCAAGTAAAACCTTGTGAGATGAAAATTGATTGAGCCATAACAAATTATCACAACCTTATAGTAAAAGAGAGCTTCTAATATTCATTAGAAATCATCTTTTTGGTCCTTGGAAAAAATATCAAGGTTTAACTAATTTTATACCGAAAACTAGTACCCTAAATACTATTACTCCTAAATTGACTTTAGGTTTTATAGGAGATATTATGAGTTTATACGGTCATGATCTTAAAATCAGTAAATCATTAAGGCTTTTTTTATCAACATGTGATTATTTGATTGGAAATTTTGAAGGATTATTAACAACAAAGAAAGGCAAAGCTCTTTTTTCACAGGTACATACAGATAAAACACTCGAGACTTTAATTCAACTAATACCAAAAGAACGGATAATTCTTTGTTGTGCTAATAATCATTCTGCTGATTTTGGCTCTGTTGTATTTGAAGAAAGTTATCAATATCTCAAAGATTATGGTTTTCAGGTTATAGGTAAAAAAGATGAACCATCTCTTCTTCTTCACTCAAAAGTAAATCTAGTTAATGCTACCTTTCTATCTAATAAACCGCAATCGTTTTTGTCTGGACCCAAGGAAATTTCTGATACATTTATTTCAAATGCTGCTATGAATTTCTTACTTCCACATTGGGGTTATGAGCTTCAATTATATCCTCATCCAATTCAAGTTATTTTTACTCAAAAGCTTTTAGAAACTTGGGATGCAATTATTGGTCATCATTCTCATAATCCACAAATTGTTTCATCATTTTCGTATGGTACCAATAAAAAAATGGCTGCTTTTTCTTTAGGTAATTACTGTTTTGGATTAAAAAACCGTCCATATCATCAAAATGGTATTGTGTTAAAATTAGTTGTTGGTCCTGAGAAACAAGGGAAATGGTCTGTAGGTTCTTATGAATGGTCTTTCATACAACAATTCTTTCATAAAGAAACAATTTTAACTGACCTAATAGATGATTGTAAATTCTTTGATAAAAATGAATATTGTTCATTTTGATAAGTAAGAAAATTGATTCCTGGAAAATCAATGGATTTAATCAGGAATCATAAAATTTCTAAATTCTAAAAGTAAAAATTAAAATAGCTATTTCACTTTTGTTCATCTTTAATTTTAGATAATATCTCTTTTGCTTTTGAATTATTTTCATCTAATTCAATTAATTTCTTAAAACATTGTTCCGCATAGTCGAATTTTCGATAAAAAAGTAATAACTTGCCAAAGCTGAAAAGAAGTTCTTGGTAAATATTGTCAACTGTTACTACTTTCAATATGAAAGCGAATGCTTTTTCAAATCCACTTGACCAATAGAGAATACCTGTAGTAATCTGGAAAATTTCTTTATATGCTTCCCTTTTGTGTTTTGTTAAGTTACAATCTTTGATCAATTCATCTATATCTAAATTACCTTTTATTAGAGTTACATTTCTATATCTTATATTATCATCATTAATGAGTAAACTCTCGCCATCAGGTGTAAAATAAAGATTTTTTTGGTATTTTTCTAATTTGTATCTATCATTCATGTAAATGTACAGATGACCATTAAATTCTCCTAGTCCATAATAATATTTCAAACCATAGCAAGAGAATTCATAAATTCCTAACAGGTCTTTCCAAGATTCCTCATTTGGTCCTGGTTGATCATTTGGTCCATCATTGTATTTGAGTGTTCCAAATTTTCCTCCTATGTTGTATTCGAGGTATTTTACTTTGTCATATTCATCTAATTTAAATGTAATTTGGTAGTTTTCTTCAGTTAAAAATTCCAATTCAGTTTGTGGATATAATAGGAATTTGTTACCTATAGTATCATAAATTATTAAATGTCCATCCTCAAAAACAATATTTTGCATTGGTGTTCTATAACCATAAAAGGTACCAGTTAACCGTTTTAGCTTTTCAGGAATGATTTCAACCATCTGAGGTTTAGTTTTCTCTTTAATCATTAATTCTAAGGCTTTTCTTGCTATTGGTATGTGTTTGTTTTCATGGTGTGAGCTATTTGTGAAAATTATTGCTGCAAGACCATATTTTGGTATCCATGTATGCTGAGTTAGATAACCATATCCTCCTCCACCATGTGAGTAAACTTCTGAACCATTGATTGAATTTTCTTTGTATAATCCTAATCCAAAAGAAGATTTTAATCCATTTTTTTCAAATTGTGATTTGTACATTTCCTCAAACAATTCTTCAGTTATAAGTTCTTTACCATTTACTTTACCTTTGTTTAAATGAAGCATAGCAAATTTTGCCTGTTCGTTTACAGAAATATAAACACCACCAGCTCCCAACATAGGAACCTGAACTACAGGTGTGCCATACTCTCCAATATGCCCTTTAGCAAAGGAATGTTTCTTTGCTTCTCCTATATCTAATGTTGCTGTTACAATACCTAGTGGATGGAAAAGCTCATCTCTAACAACTTGTTGATATGACTTATTTTGAGTTTTTCCAAGAATATAAGCGGTCAAATCCAATCCTATATTAGCATAAGCAAATTCAGAACCAACTTTACTTCGTAACCAAATATTGTTAATACTAGCTATATGTTTCTCAAATGTACAAGGTTTATCATCGTAATTATTTCCAATTGGTGCTTCGTGGGTAAAACCTGCAGTATGACTTAACATCCTTCGAAAAGTTATTTTTGCTATTTCCTCATCTTTATCACCGAATTTTGTATTAACAGTAAATTCTGGGTAATATTTCCTTATAGGATTATCAAGGCTAATCAATCCTTTACTAGCCATAATCATAAAAGTAGTTGCAGTGATTGTTTTGCC
>JAEORJ010000409.1 GCA_016840945.1 Candidatus Gerdarchaeota archaeon | reverse complement strand
AGTTGTAATATCAACTGGTTTTTGTAAAACATTAACCCCTCGAGATAAAACTGCTCGCTGATCGAATAATGGATCACCACTAATCATTAGAATGTCTGTACTCTCATTATAAGCAAGAATTTCTTGAGAAACTTGTATCCCATTTTTCTTTGGAATACGAAAATCTAAAATTATAAGGTCTGGTTTTTCAGCTAATTTATGATATTGCTTCAGCGCTTCATCGCCATCTGCTACTACACAAATAACATTATAACCCTTTTCACTAAGAATTTGTTGAAACAATTGCCTAATGAGGGGATCATCCTCAACAATCATAATTTTTAAACTCTTAGCATTATCAGTCACTTTAAACTCAGCTCTAATATATTTTTTAATTTAAGATTATTATCGAAACCTCTAGGAGAGGTTTAAGCAATTTTACTGCAGTTAGCAATATGTTTAGGTAACAATTTAATCTACGGAATTACCTGTCTCCCTTCCTTAAAACGCAGAAATTGCTACTCTCCCTATTCTGTGATGTAATTTTAAGGTTTTCATTGGGATAAAAATTAATTTTTGAACCTCTTAGTAGAAATCTCTAAAACCTGCGGATAAATTTACTAGATAAAAAAATACAAAAAAAATTTAGTTTTCAATCATTTTCAGCAAAAGAACGAGATGTATACTTGTGACAGTCGTTGCAATAGATCTCATAATCCCAATAGGAATCACCTGAATGAGTGCTGACATTCCATTGAGCATAGATAACTAATACATTATCACTATTACAATTTCCGCATCCTCTCATAGGGATATGCCCATTTAAGGGATGGTCATAAGGTGCTATACCTATGCCATAATGTTCCATATTGGTGTCTAATTCTAAATCTTCTGGGATACATGGTTTATCATATTTTTCTCGATAATCTTTTGGCATAAATCTTGGTTCGTCATTAATTTCTTGATACATAATTTATTATTACCTTTGTATATAATAAAGGTTCATTTAACAACATCAAGCAAACCATTTCAATATTCTAGTATTGAAAAACCCCATTTTTAACAGCTAAAAGTTAATTGGTTATTCCCTTAAAATATAGTATCGATAATAATGATGGGTAATAAAACCGATTTTACGATACAATTGAATAGCATTTGAATTATCCCCTTGAACTTGAAGGTAGATTTTCGTTGCTGAATGTTCTTTCCCCCAGTTAATCATTTCATGAATAATTGTTTGAGCAATTCCTTGCCTACGACAATCTGGATGAGTGGCCATATTATAGACTCCAAGGTATTCACGATCAATTATTGCTAAACCAACACCTACAATCTGATTGGCTTTTTTTGCTATAACAAAACCAGTTTTTAAGGAATCTATTCTGTTAATTATTTTCTTTACACCATTTATCCTTGTGCTGTTTGAATTATTAATCGATTTTAAAGCTTCAAACCATTGTTCTGTTGGTTCAACATTTATACTATAATCATAATCGTCATTTATTGCTAATTCGTTTAATTTAGCAATTGAATTTGACATAACCATTGATTCATCAAATTCAGTGTATCCTCTGGAACGCAAAGCGTCAATTAGAAGAACCGGTTCATGATGATCTGGGATTTGAAAGATTACATCTAAATCATGTTTTTTATAAATCGACTCGACATGAGCAATATCCTTCTCAACATCATCACCAAAGTAAGTTAATGGCAAGACGCTGTTTGCTCGTTTTGTTATTCCTTCAGCTAATCGAATGATCCAGCCATTTAGTAAATGGACTTTTTTTGCAGGCCAAGAATTGAAAGTAATTTCTTGTAAGATTTTTATTTCGTTCTCTAGGTTCAATTAGGCATCCCCGATTGTATCAAGTGCTTTTCTTAACAATAAAAAGATTGTTTCAGAATAGTGTTTTTGCATTAAGTTTTTTTCACATAGACTTTAACTTCATGTGGAATAGTTAATTCAGCTAGAATCTTTTTTACTCTAGCTGGTCGTCCAGATTTCTCAGTGATAGGCATGCCATAGAGATAACTATCTAAGCTATCGACATCCTTTAACAATTCTCTAAGAGGATTATCTGTAATTACCACCTTATCACTATGTCCTTTTACAGCATTAATTATCAGAGCTATTTCTTCTTCAGTTATTTCAGGTAAATCTTCTCTCCAATGTTCATTATATTCATCAACAATATCAAAGATAAAGGATTCAGCTTTACTATCATGATCATCCCGCATTCCCGTTAGAACAGTATAAATATCATGAAATGCACCAGTCATACCAGCAAGTTCAGGATCAATCCCACGTTTAAAAGCCAGGAGTTTGGCTAATTGTGAGGTAGAATACATATGAGCAGCACTCCAAGTTATTGGTAATTCCCGATTTTCTTCAGATAATTTACTGATACGCTCTTGAATTATTGACAAAATCTGATTTAATCTCCAAACAGAGATACTGATATCAGGTATATAACTGAAAGCTTGATACATTTCACCAACTCACTGATGAATGCTCTTATAGAATGTTTAAAGTTTTTTCTAAAAGATAACGAAAAAGTACTAGCACAAAATTGCATAGAAATTGAATATACTGTGCAAAAGTACAGTATAATTCATTAAATAATTGATTGAAAAAGTATTGGTTTTCGTTTTTTTGTATTTATAACTTGATGGCTATTTATTGATTTTAGTAATTGTGCTGCTGAATCAAAATCAGGACAAATTCGAATGCTTCGTTTAAAGCACATAACAGCGAGTAGTGTTTGTTCCATTGCTAGTAATAATGATCCTAAATGATACCATGCCAAATACGATTCGGGATTGTTTTTGATAGCATAATTATAACATTGTAAAGTTGTTTTTAATTGCCCTTTCTGCAAATAGATTATCCCTAAATTCAACCACCTATCGCTATCATCAGGAAAAAGAAAATTTTCACAATTAAGTTCACTTATTTTTGCAGTAGGAGAGTTCTTTGATATATGATAAAGTGCTGAAAAAGAAAATTTTCTCAACCTTTGGGGCACAACAAACACCAGATTAATTTGAAAATTAGTGCCAATTAGCTATTATAAAGACCACAATTAGTAATAATTTTGAATGGAATTTATACCACATACTTATAATTACTAGAAACTAATAATTATCCATTAATTTTAGCTATTCGATGGTGAGAAGAAACGATGAATGCAAAAAAAGAATGGAACTTTGATGAAGTAATTGATCGGTCAGAAACTCATGCAGTAAAATGGAATGCTGAATTTATGAAGGAGTATTTTGGTGCTGGTGACTTACTTCCTTTATGGGTTGCTGATATGGATTTCAAATCACCTGAAATTTTAATTGACACACTTAAGGAACGTATTGATCATGGTATTTTTGGTTACACTATAACACCAGAATCATATTTCCAAGCTATCATCAACTGGTTTAAGGAAAAGCATAATTGGGAGATTGAGAAAGATTGGATAAGGTTTTCACCAGGAGTAGTATCAGGCATTGGTTTTATCATTCAAGGGTTTAGTAAACCTGGTGATAGTATCATCATCCAAGAACCCGTTTATTATCCTTTTGCATCAATCATCAAAAGCAATGGTAGAATAGTAAGTAATAATGAATTAAAAATTGGGGATAAACATTACGAAATGGATTTTGCTGATTTGGAGAAAAAATGCAAAGAACCTCGAGTGAAACTCATGATTTTATGTAGTCCCCATAATCCTGTTGGTAGAGTTTGGACAAAAGAAGAATTAACACAATTAGGGGAGATTTGTATTGACAATAATGTAACAGTGATTTCTGACGAAATTCATTGTGATTTGATTAAACAGGGATTTAAGCATACACCTTTTGCATCACTTTCAGATAAATTCGCTAAAAATTCATTTACTAATATTGCTCCTTCTAAGACATTTAATATTGCAGGATTAAAAACAAGCAGTGTTATCATACCAAATACAGAGCTTTGTAAAGAGTATACACAAACAACTGGTAATGTTTCAGTTGGTAATACCTCAATTATTGGTGCTTTGGCAGCGGAAACAGCTTATAATAAGTGTGGGGATTGGTTAGAAGCAGCACTTGAATATATTTATAACAACTTCCTTTTCACCAAAGAGTTTTTAGCTAAAGAGATGCCTGAAGTTAAGGTCTTCGATTTAGAAGGAACCTATCTAGTCTGGGCTGATTTTAGAAAACTTGGTATAAATCCAAAAACACTTGATGAAATAATTAAAAAAGATGCTAAAGTTGCTTATGATGACGGTGCAATGTTTGGCGAATCTGGTGCCGGATTCCAAAGAATTAATGTTGCTTGCCCAAGGTCAATCCTCCAAGAAGCTCTTGAAAAAACTGTTGAAGCTGTTAAGAATCATATTAACAAAAAATAAACTAATTTTTACTATTTACTCGAGGTTAAACTATGACTGTAGATAATAATCTAATTGAGGATCAACAACCAAAGAAAGAGCGTTTTTTAAGCATTGATGTTTTTCGTGGTTTTGCAGTTTTAGCTATGATGTTTGTTAATACTTTAGCTGAATTCTCTACAACACCAAGTTGGACCAAACATGCAGAAGATTTTGGATTAACATATGTTGATCTTGTGGCACCATTTTTCATTTTAGCAATAGCATTAACCTACAAAATGTCTTTTAATAGCAGTTTAAGAAAAGAAGGACGTATTCGGACCTATACCAAATTTATAAGAAGGTATGGTGCTTTCTTAGGATTTGGTTTTTTAGGCTCCATTTTGATTGCTCCAACGGGTATTGATTTTGGTTGGGGAGTTTTGCAAGCAATCGGATTTGCAGGTATATTTACCACTTTTTTCATTGAGATACCAAAATTATTCCGATTAATAACAGCATTGATTTTCATGATTGCTTACCAATTTATTATTGGACTTCCAGTAACTATCGATGGCACGATAATTACCATTAGTGATCTTGGTTTTAATGATTCACATGGTGGTTTTATAGGAGGATTTGGGTATGGAATAATGTTATTACTTGCAACTTCTATAGTAGATGATTTTCGAGAAACAAATAAATGGGAATTATTGATTCAAGGGGGATTGTTAACAGCAATAGGTACGGGATTGCATTTTCTTTGGCTAGGTTATGGTTTTCCAGCCTATGGAGGAATTTCAAAACTAAGAGTTACAGAATCATACATTATGCTTTCCATTGGATTAGGATTGTTAATTTATTGGTTAATGTGGTTTCTTTATGATAAAAAGAAATTCACAAAAGGGAAAAGCTATATTTTAGAACCAAATGGTCGAAATGCTTTCTTCCTATATATCATTCAACCAATTTTTATTGGATTATCAATTCTTTACTTGAAGAATGATTCTCATTTTGCTCTGGTAGTTTTTAGTGCTTTCCTAAATGTTGCTTTAGTATGGGTAATAGCTTATCTTATGGATAAGAAAAAAGTGTACATAATAATTTAGTAATCAGATTGTTGAGTAAATTAATCCAATAAAAATTGATAATCAGCTAACTCAGGATCCATAATAACACCATCAACTATAGTCGTTTTATAAACAGCTATGAAATCTTTGATGAGTTTCATTTTCCGTAGTTTACGTAGAAATTTATGAATTGTAACTACTTTAGCAGTATTATAGGTACTAAAATCAGTATTTCCAGCAATAATAAGCATTCTTCGATAAGGATTGTAATAATTCTTATGATTGATTATTATGCCATAATCTTCCTTCACATGATTCTCCTTATCATATATTGTTTGATATATCGTATCTTTAAATTTAATCGCATTATCAACAAAATCAACTGGTAGGGTGACATCATCAAAAATTTCTTTCGTAAGATTGTTCGTTAATGGGCTACCTACTAAGATAATGTTTTGGTCGACAATTTTATCCAAAGCAAATTTCACTTCATGAATTGTGACATTTTTTGTAATTTTAGCTAATTTAGCATCAATTAATGAACCGATTTTCAAATCATTAATAGCAAATTCAGGGGCAATTTCTTTATAGCCTTTAGGTAGAGTAGGAACAACGATCATTGTAGAAGCATCAAGGAAATCTTTCCAACATCGTTTTAATCCAATTGAAATCGTTAATACATTGATTAATTTATTAGAAATATAACCCATAATGAAGAAAATAATTGATGCTATAACATTAATAAAAATATCATAAAGGGTAGCCATTGTATTGTCATAGATATTGTAATGCTAATTATTTTTAGAATTTATCCTTGTTTTAATTTAACTCTATAGAAAAAGATTTTTCAATTGATTATTATTGTTTTTAAACTAAGTAAAAATTTGGAATAAAGCCATTTTAATAATGATATCAAGTACTAATAACAAAGAGTTGTAGACCTCATGAAAGGTAGAAGAAAGAAGACCACAGTTAAACCATTAACTGATGAAGCATTTGCTGCTACTGAAACTGAAATAAAGCATACAAGCAGAAAGCAGCAAACCAATATAAAAATCACTTCTTGGTTAGCTTCTACAAGCATTAAAGCTACTTCAGATTCTATCATTTCACCCTTTATTCCATTATACGGTAAGAGTATTGGTTATTCTAATACTAAAATCGGACTAATTGTATCTATAACTAGCTTATTGAGTATCTTTCAGATTTTCTGGGCACAAATAGCTCAAAAATACCGTGTTTCTAGAATCATAGCATTTGTTACGAACTATTTAGGCGCATCATTCAATTTTCTATATTTAACAACTCAGAACGCATTTGGATTTGCAGCGATACGAGGAACTCAAAGTATTATTGCATCAGGATCCATCCCAACTAGTTCAGCGATTTTTGCTGAAAGAACTCCTTCTCAAAGCTGGGGTTTTTGGAACAGCTTGATACAAGGGATGATTGTCCTTGGAACAATAATAGGTACTCTTCTAGGAGGAATAATGCTACAATGGTTACCCGAAACCAAAGGATTCACTATTGTCTTTATTTGTGGTGGAGCCGTTAGTTTACTTTCAGCATTAATCTTCCAAATTTCTGTTCCAAGCCAAAGGAAAATGGAAACATCAAGAAAATGGATGAGAATCGAAGAAGTTGATGTTTCAATAAATAATGCCATTTCTATGATGAAAACGGATAAGAATTATTTAGTTTTTATATTAGTTAATTTCATCTTTGTTCTTGGAGTTAACCTTTCAGGACCATTCTATATAATCTTTAATACTGCTGATTATGGTTATAATCTATCAGTGTTTGAAACCTCAATTTTAACAGCGGTTGGTTTGATCCCTCAAATGATTTCCTCTATCATCACTTCGCGATTTATTGAAAAGGTCAGAAAGAAAGAATTAGTGATTGTTGGAGGTTTAATGACATCATTCTTTCCAGTATTGTATTTAATACCCTATTTTACCGGTAGAACAACTAATGTCCTTTGGATTTTGATCATTATGTGGTCAATTAATGGGCTTGCTTGGGGAGTGATAAATTCAAGTTTAACAACATTAGCATTAGATATCTTCCATCCTAGAAGACGAACCTTACAGATAGCTATTAATAATTCATTAAATTCAGTAGCATTATTTATTGCCCCAATATTAGGGGGATTCATATTAGAAAAAGCTTCAATCGCATATCTATTGTTTATATTAAGTGCTGCAGGACGATTTATTGGAATATTATTATTCATACTAGTAAAAGAACCAATCATAGGTGGTACTATCCTAAGACCAATCAGCAAGGTCTTACCTTTTGTTATCCGAAGCAATGCTGAAAAGCAAATTATTTCACTAGTAGCACCACAGAAATCGAGAAGCAATTTCTTTAGTGATAGAGAAGAATATCCTGATGATGTGGGATTAGTAGAAGAAGAAATAAATAACTTTGAAAATGAGATAATGATGGAAAAAGAAGGATTATAAAAAAGGAAGAAAAAAGAGAGGTGCTTAACGAACACCAGAATAGTAATCGTTAAGTAATTTCTCAAGTTGCTTTTCAAATTGTTGACATCGAACGATATAATCTTGTTTCCTAAGGTTTTGAGCAATTTTCATAGCAAGGTCAATTTCTGCTCGAGCGGTGACAAGAATATCCATTGCTTGGTCATCTGTTGATGCGCTACTAAAGCTGTATAGAGTACGCTCAATCTTGGAGAGAAGGTCCTTTACATCATTGTTATTAAACATGGTAACAAAATCGCCATCAATGATATAATGAACTGAAACAGTTTCTGGACGGTTTTGTAAATAGGTGGCAAGTTTTGCAGGATTCGTATTAATCCTTAATGCAAGTTGATGAAGGGTTATTTTACGTGTCTTCTTGAATGCACTAAGAAGAGCTTTTTCAAGCTTATCATTCACTCTCTTACGATCAACTCTTATTGGGGCCTCAGAAGGTACAGGACCAACTGGT
>JAEORJ010000408.1 GCA_016840945.1 Candidatus Gerdarchaeota archaeon | reverse complement strand
GTTTGAGTGTAAAAAGCCTTGGCTCTAATCAAATCATCCACACCAATTTGGAAAAAAACACGTTTGATTTTCATTGGATTATCTGTCATAAAAACCACTTATAAAAACAATCTTTGAGTATGTTAAAGAATGTTTTTCAATAAAAAATAAAAAAAGAAGAAAAAAAAGAAAAAAATTCTAATCTTATTTATTTCGTCTAGCTACTATTAAGTTTGTAATAATCGCTAAACCAAATAATGTCGGTATAACAATTAATAGATTATATCCTGGAAGAGCTCTTACTTTAAAATTGATAGCATCCCTAAAAATCTCTATGCCGTAACTATCTCCTTCAATTTCAAAATCAATTGTAAGTGGTCCTTTTACAGTACATGTATAATTAGCTTCGAAAATGTTATCCTCATCTAGATCATAGAGATATATATTTTGATTTTCGAATTCTTCGTCATCAGAGTGTATCGTTCCCTTTAAATGTAAAATAGTATTAGTATAATTAGTATCAAAGAAATTAGTTAAATCAGCTGTTTCAGCTGAAACTTGATAGGTTTCATTGATAGCACCTCTTGAAGGGGTTACTTTAATGTTTTTAATTCCAGATAATCCTAAAAATGTTTTAGCAATTGCTATAGAAAAAGGATAAACATTAACATTCGTAGTATTATAGGCACCAGTACCTCCTGTTACTAAATGTAGATCAGAAACTACTCCTGAACCATAAATGATTTCTGCTCCTTTTTCCACCATTTTATTGTAAGAGCCACTATAGTAACATACCTTTTTTCCAGCAACTAATTCTCCTGCATATGCAAGAACTATCGTTCCAATACACAACCCACCTACTATTAGTCCTTCTTCGTAAGCCATATTTAATATGTCATGAACGTCTTCATTTACTATTAGATAGGTCCAATGTGCTCCTGAGGGGATTATTACACAATCAAATTCCCTAATAATCTCTCGAGTAATATCATACACTGAAATATTAGGTGCTACTGGTCTTTGTGGTTTGTTTGGACAAGAAGGTACCAATGCTGAAGTACCTGCAGTTGTAACCTCACAACCAAATGCCTCAAATTGAGTTTTTAACCAAAAATAAGAGTCACCAAAATATGTTCCAATGATCAATAACACTTTCATATCATCAAGACTTTTTATATCCATTTGAGTATTTAGTGGATTATTGATAGCTTTAATTTGCAGAGTGTAATCATATTTTGTTGGAATTGCTGCGAAAAGATAAGCAATTAAAAAAATAGTAAGCAATGAATTTCTTTTATATTTCATTTTTACTCACCAAAAAATTAACTTCTTTAATGTTATACCCAAAAATAAAATAACGATATGTATTAGTCTTGAATAATTACTTACTGGAAGTATTATTTATGATCAATCTTTCTCTTTTGTAACCATTTTCTAGGGAGAAGTATTCCTACTTCTCTTTGATATTTTCTGTATGAATCACCAAAACGCTTGATAAGATCTTTCTCTTCAAGATAAATCATTATAGGTGTATAAATAATTACAAATAACGACATTAGCAGAACAAGAAACCAAGAATTAATTAGAAAAGCTATGCCAATAAACATAGGCATTTCACCGATAGTTTGTGGATGTCTCATATATTTATAGATACCACCATACATTTTAGTTTCCTTTGAAGGTGTATGAGATTCTTTTCCAGCATGAAACATTCCAATAGTCATTAATATTGTTCCCGGGATTATAATCACCAATCCAATTATCAAGCACACCCACCATTGTTGTGATATTCTCCAAGCAATTGGTTCTATAGGTACCCACAACCACAGGAGCAATGTTACAAGAATCAAAAATTCAAAGACCATAGCAAAAAAACGTAGAATCTTACAATCTTTCCAAGCTTTTTCACCACGCTTTTCGCTTCTTGTTACAGGCATAGTGCTTAGTGAATAAAGAATTGCAAAAAGAAATAATGATAATATTAGAAAGAAGAAATTTAACCATTCTAACATAATATTATCTGTGTCTTTATAACTTAAGTATTATCTGTTATTGTTCCCTCCATTTCTAAAATTTTTATCCGTATTGCTCTTAATCTAAGCCAATTGATAAATAATCCTAAATCAATAGCAAGCATTGGTAAACCACCTGGTAACCAAATTAAGATAAAAATACAACCACAAGATTCTATTATTGTCTCTGCTATAACGACTATTGAAAAAATTATAAAAATCGCAAATAGAATGATAGTAATTAAACGATAAATTGGTATTCGTTTATTTAATCTCATTAATTTCTCTTGATTTGTATGCATTTCACTTTTATAGAAACCAACATTTTTACTCATAAAAGACATTTCCCCCTTTTGTAAAGTTGAAAATAACTCTCACAAATATATTTTTTTTTAACCTAAATTAATTTATTGGGGAAAAATCTAGTAATAGTATCCTGTTTAATTTTAGCATTCGTCTAGAATTTTCTTGAAATCATATTTATGGATCATCAATAACCAAGCAGTGTTTAGTATAAAATCATTAACATCACCAAAATCGTAACCTTCAAGAAGGCTGAAAATTTTTTCATCAACTTTTTCCATTAAGGATGATGCCAAATCTATTCCTTCGATATAGACCTTCTTGATAATTTTGGCTATACCTTCTTCATTAAAGGTTTTATTCTCATCAGAAATATCAATTAAAATTTTAAAAGCTTCATAATCTGTTTTAAACTTCTTTTCCTTGGTCCTATCTCCACGCATTTCTTTTGTTAGATCATTGAATACTTTTGCTGTACGCATATATATTGTCAGAGATTTATTTTTGAATTCATCATCTGTATATATTCGCTTACCGGCTTCAATGACCAATCCAGCTTCAGTTAGAGTACCAATATATCGATAGATCGTTTTATCTGATTTTTCATTTTCTTCTAATTTATAATATTCTTCAATTTCTTTGATGGTTTTTGGACCTGTTCGTAAGAATCTCAAAAGAATACCATAATCATTATCATAAAAATATTTAGCAATTTCTTTATCGGTTATACTTTTGGTTACTTTTTGATTATATGTTATTACATCTTGAACTTGCATTGTTATTTCACTCTTTATTATTATTCTTGAATTAAAATATTAAGTTTTCTCATATGTTGAAATTACGTTCTCTAATAATATACTTCGATTCTTAAAATAAAATACTCTTTCTCAATAAATGAGAAAAATTTATATACTTCTTTAGCTATATTATATACAAGCGAAAAAAGGTGAAATAAAATGGCAAAATACTATATCTCATACCACAAGAATGGCGAATTAAAACCATCAATCGATAGAATTGTAGAAAAAGAAAATTATCAAACTGAAAAATTCATGATTATTGCTCATCGGTAAACGGCTGAGAAAGGAATAGAAATAAACCTCGAATAAAAAACCCTTCTTGATCAAATCTCGTTGGTTTATTTCTTTATTTCTTTCTTTTTTTTATTATTAGAATAATAATTTCAGTAGTTGATATTAAAAATATAAATGTAATGAATTGAATTCCTGAATCTTCAGTATGAACAATTTTTGGCAGTAAATCAACAGTACCATCTGGCTTTGTTTCATTATTAGCAAAAGCAATTGATTGAATGACCATTGGACTATCCAATTTAAACATGATATTGCTTGCATTAATTGTTGGTCCAAGTGGAACATTAAAATTGTAGTTCCCTGTTTCTCCAGGTAGAAGTGTGAGGTTAGGTGTTTCCATTGTATAACCTGATATAGGCTTAAAATCATTATCTAAGCCAACTTTCATAGTAATTGGATAATAAAAAGGAGCATTTCCAACATTAGTTAATTTAACAGAAATCTCAAGAGAAACATTGGTTTCATAAGCAATCGCTTGAGAAAGGAAATATTGGTACCCCATTTGTAAAGCAGCTGCTCGTGCTCTATTGATTTTCTTTTGAGAAAAATAAGCTGAGAATTGATCTTCATCAAGCAACCATGAAACATGTGTATACTCAACACAGGTGGTAAAATTCTGAACTGCCTTAGGTGGAAAATCATCCCACAAATCTTTTTGAATATCAGGATAAACTTCCCCTCCAACTGGTTCAATCTTCCATTTTTCATCTTCATCTGCTGCTACTAATAAATTGTAGAAATCCCATTCATCATCGCCAATTGTTTCATAAGCAAAAGAATCATCATGATAACCAATATCTAGTAAGGAACTATCTCCTTTAGGATAGCGAACTAATAATCTAGTTTTATTGAAAGCATTTTCATAAGCATAAAGAATTCTATTCTGAATTACTTCATTAGGAAACCATTCATCATGAGGATAAGTATGCCATTCACCCCAAAATCCTAATAATCCCAATTCAATAAAAGCAATCCTGATATCACCATCATATTGCTTACCGAATTCAGCAATGAAAGACTCAAGGGTTGAGATCAAGGTTTCATCAGTATAATCTGGACAGATACCTCCACCATAGTCACTATAAGAGTAAGTTGTTAATCCCGTAAGTAAAAAATCCGGTATTCCGGTAGGTTCATCTGGATAATCAAGGAAAACTCTAATGATTGATTGATGTTCTCGAGATGCAACATCATCCAAATTTGGTTCTAATGTTAAATCAAATGTGTATGAATCAAAATCATCCATAAGTTCCTTTAATGGCACATAGAAATATTCCATTGAATACGGAAAAGTATCATATTCTTCATCATTGATATAGGGAAAAAATCCTCGAAGTGGATTCTCCTCTGTTTTATACGGGTCATATACATAATTTGTTGTAATTGTTTCCCCTTGACCGAAAGTTATTCCTATCTTATTCTCAATAGGATATGTTATGAAAAACAACATGCAAATAATGATTGTTGATAAATAGTGATTTATCTTCATTTTGCCAAATAGCTAATATCTGTTCATCTAAAAAAAGATACTGCTAGAAAAAATAAATTACTTGATTTCAATAGATATAATAAATTGAATTCACCATTACTAAATGAGATTAAAAAATAGCAGGGATAGTTATGAGAAAAGATAAAAAATTTTTAATTTTATTTTTTGTTGGGTTTGCCATTTTAACAACAGGGATTATTTTACGATCGTTTTATTGGGAAAATTACTATACCTTTATTCCAATCATAGCTGGTGTGATTATGATTTCTGCCGTAGCAATAATTTATCGATATAGAAGAAAACCATTGCCTGATATTATGGATGATCAAGCACCTGCTTCATCGGAAGAATATCGATTAAAAGCAGAAGAACTTTATCGGCAACGAGTTGAAAATGCTATTCAAAAAGCATTAGGAAAGAAAAAAGAAATTCCCTTGGAGGATAAGAATATTTTAGCAGTAGAATTCAAAGGAGCTTGTGAAAATGAGATTTGTATGATCTGTAAACTTTTCCTAAAATCAAATGATTCTATTTTACAATGTCCTACTTGTGAATCTCTTTATCATACTGATCATTTACTCACTTGGATCAAATCAAAGCAAAGATGTCCAGTTTGTTCCGAGGAACTTTATCATAAAGAGACCTCAAAATAATTATTTTTCCAATATTTTTATCCACTATTTTTTTCTATTAATCTGTCAAGACAATCTTTTTTAGCAATGAAAGAATACGAATTGTATGACTGAAGAAAGTAAAATAATCTTAGTTGAAAAAGAACAAAACAAACCCCAAGTCAAGCGTTTAGGAGCTCGTATTGTTGCTATCGTTTTTATGTTAGGTACGGTTGGTCAAATTGCTTGGGCAATTGAAAATACTTGGTTTAACACCTTCATTTATGATATGATTACACCTGATCCAAGACCGATAGCCTGGATGGTTGCTGTTAGTGCAGTAGTCGCTACAATTACCACTCTTTTTATGGGTACTCTCAGCGATCGAACCAGATCGAAGTTTGGTCGAAGAAAACCATACATCTTGTTTGGGTATATTCTTTGGGGTATTGTTACTGCAATCTTTCCTACAGTTGCCTATATACAAAAAATAGGTGTTGCAATTGTTATGGTTATTATTATGGATGCAATAATGACTTTCTTTGGTTCAACTTCTAATGATGCTGCCTTTAATGCTTGGATGACCGATGTTTCTGATTCCTCAAATCGAAATAGAATCCAAGGTTATAATGCTGTGACCACCTTAATTGCTAATCTGATAGCTTTGGGTGCAGCAGGGATAATCATTGATGTTTTCGGTTATTTTGTGTTCTTTTATATCATGGGTGGTATTGTAACTATTATTGGATTGATTGCTGGTCTTTTAATAAGAGAACCAATTGAACCCATCAGAGAGAAGCTCGATAGCGAGAAAAAGAAATCTATCTTTAAAGAATTCATTGATATTGTTAAACCTGAAAATCTTAAAGAGAATAAAGTGTTATATTTACTGTTCATTAATTTAGCTTTAATTGGAATTGGTTCACAAATTTCCTTCCCATATCTATTCATCTATATTGAACATTTTCTAGCCTATAGTAAAACTGATATCTCAATTATTGGTGGGATAGTAATTGTCCTTTCAGGAATAGCTAGTTTATTGATTGGTCTTTTCAGTCATAAAGTAAATAGAAAAATTTTCACGATGATAGCTGTTGTATTAACAGCAATATTCCTTTTTGTATTCGCTTTTGTTCAACATATCGTTTTAGTAATTTTATTCTATTTCCTTCAACTTTCAGCATCTATGGGTGTATCAATAGTACAAGGTGGATGGATGTTAGATAGATACCCTAAAGGGAAAGAAGGGAAATATCAAGGTGTTCGAATGATTTTCTTTGTAGCATTACCAATGGTTATTGGACCACCAATCGGTTCAGCATTGATTCGACATTTTGGCTATCCTACGATAATAGATGGTCAATCAGGATATGTTCCTACTCCCGTGATATTCCTATATAGTGCGATTGTCACACTATTAGCATTGATTCCATTATTCTATATAAAAAAGGAAGAAGGAACAATTAAATTCGAACCTAAGAATAAATTAGGAGAAAATCAAGAGTAATCCATAGTTTATAATTAAACTGGATTTCTCATTTTTTTATGGAACCTTGGAAACGAGAGGAACAGGTAGTTAAACATACTGTTTCTCCTATCACAATGAAATCTTTAATTCAAGATTTGCTAAATATTGGTTTGAAAAAAGGCGATACAGTTATTGTTCATAGTTCTATGAGCAAAATTGGTTGGATAGCTGGTGGTCCGGAAACTGTAGTGGATGCTCTAATGGAAGTAATTACTCCTGAAGGAACGATAGCTATGCCAACAATGAGTACTGGAAATACCGATCCTAAATGTTGGAATTATCCCCCAGTTCCTCAAGAATGGTGGGAGATAATACGAAAAGAATCAACACCATACAGGTCAGAAATTACACCAACAAGAGGTATGGGTCGAATCCCAGAAGTATTTCGTATCTATCACGGAGTTTTACGAAGTAACCATCCCATCGCTTCATTCGCTGCTTGGGGAAAATATGCTAAGAA
The DNA here is from genome assembly GCA_016840945.1 of Candidatus Gerdarchaeota archaeon. The sequence goes on along the minus strand of JAEORJ010000408.1, from coordinate 1,151 downwards.
AATTACTGAAGAACATGATCTCGCGGTTGAATTTGGAAAGAAAACTCCTTTAGGGAAATTATATGAATTGAATGCTAAAATTCTCCTTTTAGGAGTGGGCCATGAGAATAATACCTCACTACATCATTCTGAAACTTTAGCAAAATTACCAAATCATCCCATTCAAAAACAAGGTGCAGCAGCATTAGAGAATGGTAAAAGGGTTTGGTTATCATGGACTACCATTGTATCAGATTCAGATGATTTTCATGATCTAGGCTTAGCTTATGAAGCATCTATAGGTTATACTCCTGGAAAGATTGGTGCAGCAGAAAGTCGCTTAGTTTCAATGAGAGATATTGTTGATTTTGGTATAATCTGGCTTAAAGAAAATCGCAATTATTCTGTAAAGACTGAAGATTAAAAACGAATAAAAAGAAAAAAAATAGGGATATCATCCCTAATTGTTAAACATCTGATACTTCAACTATTTGCTGGGAGGAAGTACCCGACTGAATATTACCTGGACTATCGGGTGGTGCGTCAAGTTTACCGGTATAAATTTTAGTAATCCAAGCTTTTCCACGGAATCTTTTCCGAACCCATTCAGGCATAATCCAACCAATATACCCAGTAAAGACAGAACCTAGAATGATCAATCCTCTTACAACATACAGTAATGCTGCAACATAACCATTATTGCCGGCACCAAAGATGTAAAATCCAAGAGATAATCCAGTGGCAAGCATGAGTAAAATAGATGCCGTAATTACTTTGAATCCTTTTTTAGTAACGATATCTTTCGCTTTTTTCTGTAATTGGTATGTTCTAACTGATAAACGAATGTACGTATAGGAACCAATAAGGAATAATCCACCAGTAAGTAAAATGTTTAGTTTTTCAAGACTAGCAGCAGGATAATAAAGGTGAAAATTGACTCCTTCTAAGGGTATCCCAGTATACCAATTCTCAACAGGAGGGTCCGAAAAAATATCATGTAATGCAAGACTTATAGATGCACCTACAACAAGCCCAAAGACAGATGTATAAATCGATTTGAATAGATCATTGTCTTTGATCAAATGTCTATTACCAAAGAAATAAAACCAATTGATCGTGAAGACTAATAACAATACTCCGATAATTTGCATCACTTTACAATATTGTTGAAC
>JAEORJ010000407.1 GCA_016840945.1 Candidatus Gerdarchaeota archaeon | reverse complement strand
ATTTGGATACTAATAAAATTAGTGGTGGGAATTCTACTGATTTCTCAAAAAATTTAGTAAAGAAATTAAGAAAAATTGAAAACTCAAAGGAATTAGTAAAAGAGGTAGCAAATACCACTTCAATATTACTTAAAGTAAGTAGAGATATTAATACTTTGAAAATAGAAGGACGACCACCTGATTTATATCTTAATGAAGTAAAAAAGACATTCGGAATAGCTGCTTTAGAAGATGGATTAGAACTTTCTGAGAAGCTTATTAGATTACACAAAGATTGTGCATACATAGCAGGATTTTATATCAGAAAAGGATTGGATATTGCTGTTAGAGCAATGGTTATTGGAGAACCAATAGTGGTAATTGGTGATGATCCAATGGATGTTCTTCACGTTATTGAATCCCTAGCAATCTTTGCTCCTCATAAGGTTATTAATGCTCAAATTTGGACTACCAATTTTGCAGGAATTAATTTAGAAGAATTTGATCTAATGGGTGCACAAGAAGGCACTGATAGATTATTCAAAGGTGCGATCATTGTTAATTTGCGTTCAATGAATGTTGGAGGTGGTCCAAGATCTGAATACCTTCATACCTTCTTACGTTCAATGTGGAAACGACGATCAAAAGAACGACCTAAATATATAAGAGAAAATATTAATTTAATACTGAATAATACAAGGAAAATAATTGCGAAATTCCAATATCTTGGTGAAAATCAACCTACTAAACAAGAAGTTAAAGATATTCTGAAGGATCAAGAACCAGATTTCATTGAATTTATTATTGATTTAGTTAGAAAAGAAAATTCTGATTTAGCTGATATAATAAATCGTTCTCTTTAATGAAATATTCATTTTTTTAATACTAATTGGGATAAAACTACTCAATTTTTGAATAAAATTCAAAAAGGTTAATTGTAATCTAAAAATATCACAGCTATAAAATTAATAACTATTGGAAGTGAAAAAAAATGAGAAAAGGTCCTCTGATCGCTGCAGGCATACACGGGATTATCGGCTTGGCTATGATTATTGTAGGAGCAGTATTCTACAATTCAAATCTAACAGATTGGAACGATTGGGTTCTCTGGTTTGGTATTATTATAATTGGTTTAGGACTCATAGTATTAGTAGTAGCGTTCATTCGCAAACCTGGCGCAGGAGAAGATAAAAAAGAACCCGAAAAGGAAAATGAAACATAAAATAATTTTAATCCTTTTCATTTCTATTTTTGTCTTTTCAAATTTCAATTTTTTTTGTGTTATCTAAAGGTTCTCTACTGGAAATTACTACTCAGAGAGCTGTCCCAACAGCAACGTTTTTTTAAATAAAAAATAATGTAATTCTGTCAAGTTCTATTTTAAAGCTGAACTATGGAAAAGGTGAATATTAATGAAATATTCAAAATTAAGAAGTCGAAAAATACTAACTTCTGTTTTGATCCTTTCGATTTTAGTATCTTTAACTATGATTAGCAAAGTTACTATTACAAATGGAAAGCTTCAAGCAGGCAGTACAATAAATGATAAAAGTACAAATGATCCCTTAGATAATGAACTGGAAGCATTTGCAGCTGATACTGTAAATGTTACTAGCTTAGCATTATGGGATGATAACATAGGCACTATAAGTGATGTCTATGCTAAAGGTAATTATATGTACATTGCTTTTGGTGCTAATGGTTTGGGTATAGTTGAACTCATAGACTTAGAACCTAAACTTGTATCAATCTGGGATGATTACACGGTTGATCATGTTTATGTATATGATGATTACGCTTTCACCTCAAACTCTTCTGGAGTTAATATCATAGATATCTCTGATAAAGCAAATCCAACATGGGCTTGTAATTTCAGTAGTTCAGGAGTTACTGATTTTGCCTCCAATGGTACCTTTGTAACTTACATAGATAATACTGCTATTTATACAAGAAATATTACTAGTTTTATTAATCCTAATTTACTAGATTCAAGCACTGCAGGTTCAGGATTCACAGAATTATACATGAATGATGATCTTATAGCATATGCTTCCTCTTCTGATTACATAAGAATTTACAACATGACTGATCCAACTAATATTATTAATTACGATGCAGAATATGTCGCTAATATTAGGGATTTGTCAGTCTCAGGTGATTTTATTTATACATGTAACACTGCACAAGTAAGAACCTTTAATGCTACAGATCTTACTGATATTACATTAGCTAGCACATATGATTTCAATTATACAGGGACAAACAATATCTTCGCTTCTGGAAACTACTTATATATTGAAGAAAATTCCCCAGTAAAAGGTATAGTTGTTGTTGATTATGCCAATAAAACCAATCCACAATATTTGACTGAATTTCGTGATACTATTAATCAGATAGATCTTTTCATTTACGGATTTTATGCTTTCATACACAATCAGTATTCAGTAGAAATATTAGATATTTCTAGTCCATTGACAATAACTTCTGAGGTTATTGAAACTTATTACGGAGATTCTACAAATATTTTCATCGATGATACAACTGCATTTGTTGCTGATACTAGCTCTTTGGAAATCTTTGACAT
>JAEORJ010000406.1 GCA_016840945.1 Candidatus Gerdarchaeota archaeon | reverse complement strand
ATCGCCTCTTCAATCGCTTTTTTTAGTTCCGGAAGTCGCTTAGAAATCTCATCAACGGATTGGCTCTTTGCTGCCAATTCAATAATAGCGGCAATTTCTGAAACTTCTTGTGCGCCTATATTGGCGGAACTACTTTTCATAGCATGTGATAATTGGTAAATTTTATTTAAATCTGGTTCCAGAAAGGCTTTTTCAATATCCCTAAAGCGAGATCGTGTGTCTGATTGGTACACATCTAAAAGTGCGGCAAAATCTTTTCCGAGCAAATTTTTTATTTCAGAAAATTTTTCAAGATCCATAGTTAATCATTTTCCCAAGTATATTCAGCAATAACTTTCTTTCCTGAATCTGAATACTGAAGCTTTTCGCATATTGATTTAACAAGCATAATACCTCGCCCGCTAAAAATATTAGAATCCTGAACACCTGATGCAATTGATTCGTAATCGAATCCAGAGCCAGAATCATGCAGTTCAATCTCCAACTTCCCGCCATGAACACTATTTGTATTTACAACTTTTATGGATATTTTTGCTACCTCTAAATTTGATAGTCTTTTTTGTCTTTGTTCATAATATTCCGAAAATCCTTCAGGCGTAGATTTCCATTTTGAATCTAGAGACAAAATACCGTGTTCAAGCGAATTATTAAATAATTCTGTAATTATTGTATAAATCCGATCTTTATGTTTCAACGGGAAATTATTCGTAAGTATCCCATCTATAACAATTAATACTGGTTCAATATTTTTTAACGCAGAAGCTTCAAAAATATATGATTGGCTCCAATCGTAATGGCGTTTTTGAACATCATTAATTTCTTGATGAACACCTTTAATCGGAAGACTAATTTCTACAAATGAAATGTCATCTTCTTGCTCTTCCATATTTGTAAAATTTTTTATGTCAGTTTGTATATCGTCTGTGATATTGCGACTATTTTTGATTATTTTCTTCAATCGCTCATAACCATATAATTCACCACTACTATTTTTACACTCAACAAGACCATCTGAATAAATACAAACTTTATAATCTTCAGTCAGATTATAAGTATCGAATACTATATTATCTGATTGAAGTTCTACGATACCAAGCGGCAAATGTGACGAGTTTATATATTTTATCTCCCTGGATTTTTTGATCATCACTTTAGGCATGCCTGCATTAAAAATGCTTATCACTGAACCTGTATTATCAATGGAAAGAAACGAAGCAGCACAAAAATAACCCGTAGGGAGGAGTTGTTTTAGTTTTTGATTTATCTTAATGATGATATCTAATATTTTATAACCTCTCTGTGTCATATCTTGAAATAAATCACAAACAGGTATTGTTCCAAGTGCAGCTGCCATTCCATGCCCTGTAAAATCACCTAGCATGACATGGTAGCCACCACTTTGTGTTTGCATGACTAATGCAATATCACCATTAAAGCTACTAACAGGAGCAATCCAGGTTCTAAATATATCTTTTGGGAGTGTATTGGTTCTAACCAGGGATTTATATACGTGGTTTGCTAACTCCACATCACTTTCAATTTTCTCATTTAATTTTTTTAACTCATTTTTCTGCTTATGTAGAGTATTATACAAACTTCGAATTCTTGTTAAGGCTTCGATTTTTGACCGTAAAATTATTCTATTATATGGTTTAGTTAAAAAATCATCACCTCCATTTTCTACACACTTGGCAAGTGCATTCTCATCAGTTAATGCAGTTAAAAATATAATTGGAACAAAGCGTTCATCTGTTTTTGATTTTATTTCTTTAGCAGCCTGATACCCATCCATTTCAGGCATCAAAATATCCATTAATATCATGTCAACATGATTATTATTAAAGCAATTTATCGCTTCCAAGCCATTACTTGCATTGAGGACTGTGTATCCCTCTTGTTTCAAGATTGATGATAAAACAAGGATATTAGTCCGATCATCATCTACAATAAGAATATTCATTTTAATTTATTTTGAACAACCTATCGAAATTAGAGATTTCCAATATTTCTTTAATTTCAGCATTACAACCCATTACTTCTATCTGCGATGACTCACCACCTGCATATTCTCTTAATAGAAGTAACATCCCTAATGCCGAGCTATCCATATAGTTTGTGTTAGTTAGATCGATCAAATATTTGCTAATTTTTGAATTTGTGCTCGTATTTGTATAGATATCACGGAAATCTTTGTGTAATGTAAAATCAAATCGACCGTCAATTTCTATCCTAAGGGTATTATCCGGCTCCAGAGTTCCTTTTATACTCATATCTAATCTCCTAAAATAATTCTATTTCACCTTCATCCATAGATTCTTGTTTAACGACATCTCTCTTCAAAGAAATCCTTAATTCATCTATCTCCTTAACCAAAACTGTCATTGATTCAGAGACATATTTTGAATCATGATTATCGATTAATTTAAGTTTATTCAGTATAATTTCAGAGAAATCGATTCTTGCCTCAAGTTGTTGGATTAACTGTAAAACCATATCTTCAAATTGTAGTGCCCTAACAGCTATAACCACTTGTTGATCTATGTCTGCTGTAATTTCCGATAATTCATGAGTACTATGCTCTGCTGAATTATTTAGGAGAGTGATTTCTTCTGTCATTTCATTAACGCGTTTTTTTGAATTTAATGCAGCATTCATATCCTTTGATGCCAGTATAGTAATTAGTTCACGTGCTGATTCCATATTCCCAATAGTTTGAACTACTACTTCATTAATTTGATCATTAAATTCATGTGATTGAATTGCAAGTTTTCTTACTTCATCTGCAACCACAGAGAACCCTCTACCAGCCTCGCCAGCCCGGGCCGCCTCAATAGATGCATTAAGTGCGAGCAGATTTGTTTTATCTGAAATCGCACGAACATCATCCAGCAAAGTAACAATGGACTCAATTGACGTATTCATATCATCAATCTTATGCATTAAAAGCATGCTACTTTTACTTGTATCTACAACATTATCGACAAAGTATTCTAGGACATGCTCCGTTTCTGAAATAAATGTCCTAAAATTTATCGTATCATCTGAATCCACTTTTCCCGAAGTTGTGTCCGTAAGTGCACTTAATAAATTTTGTGACACATTTTTCTGTGTTTTTGTTTTTTT
>JAEORJ010000405.1 GCA_016840945.1 Candidatus Gerdarchaeota archaeon | reverse complement strand
AGAGGTTTTTGGTGAAGAGAGAACATTTTGGATTCTTAATCCAGATACTGATGAGTATCAACAAGTAACTGCAAAATTACTTTCAGTAGGTCAATATTGCTATATTTATGTCGATTTAGAGACTATTGCTGAAATTGGCGAAACAGCTGCAATTGATAAGAGTAATGGTTATTCAGCTGAATTTGACTCAGTAATGTACCCAGTGGACCTAGCGCTTATGGGAAGTCCTGATGGCAACCTTGGTGATATAGATGGTGATCCAAGGTTAACTGTTTTGATTACCCCGTCTTCGTATGGTGGTGTTTATTTGTTTAAAGATGATGATCCCACTCATCCATATTCAAATCATCGGGAGATGGTTTACCTCCATTCAAGTCTTAGTGAACTCAGAGGGTATAATAATCTAATACATGAATTCAATCATTTGATCTGGTTTAATCATGAACAAGATGAAACAATATTTATCCTAGAAGGAACTGCTGAATACTCGAGATATATAGCAGGTTATCTAAATACTGCAGCAGCTATTACAGCTCAAATAGCTGCTGATTATAATCTAACATCTGAAACTAATTATTTCAAGGCTCATCCAGAATCCTCTCTCCTTTATTGGGATTATGATGATTTATCACTGAACATTGCATCCTATGGACGATCCTATATGTTTATGCTTTATTTAAGCGAGAGATTTGGTGATGATGTGGTAACCAATCTAGTAAATACAACCGAGGATGGTCCTGCTGGGATTGAAAAAGTACTGAACGATAAAGGATATGATCTTTCTTTTAATGAAATCTATCTTGATTGGATAATAGCATGCACAATTGATAATGAAGATTTAGACGGAGGAATTTATGGATACCATACAGCGGATTTTAAAATTAGCTCCTTTAACACAATCTCCTATCTTCCTTGTAATACTAATATCAACAAACAAAAATTGTACGGATTTAATGTGAAAAAGCTTCTCTCACCACCTGATCAATTTACTTTAAAGATAACCAATCCCAAATCATACGATTTAGGAATTTCAGCTGTTATTAAAGACGATAATGGCTGTAACATCACCCAGACTATTAGTCATAACATGATTGATGATGAAATATACCTCTATTTCTCTGGCAACAATACTGAGTATGCTTATATTATTATTAGTATGATCAGCACCAACACACCATACGCAGCTAATTTTAATTATCCAACTGTAACAGCACCATATAAAGATCTTACACTCGCTTTTCTTGAAGGATATATTACACCTGGAATAACAGAAAATGTTAATTTGAAAATTTTCTTTAGTGGTTTTTCTTTAGCAATCTTAATTATTACAATTAAACGAATTAGGAAGCGTTGTTAGATAACAGATATTCGTAAAAATATAACTCAATAACTCATGACATTTTATTTATAGTAGAGTTTATGTGTTAGGTTTCGACTAATTTATTATAGAGATCGTAATACTTTAGGTCTAAAGTATAAGCAAGATATTCTAATGATTTAACACAGACTTTGTCAAAATACGCACTATTTGAGGTAAATTGACTAGTCATGTGTTCATAGATTACTTTAGCTGTTTCAAAGGAAGGGAATTCAGTTAAAGCATAAATATAGATATCCTGAGCATTAACATTAAATTCTGGTGTATAGCGATTTCGAGCCATGTCGATGATTTTTTCCTTGTTACTTGCTTTGACTAAACCTTTAGCATTTTCATAGGCTTTCTTTTTTCGAAGAAACATAACAAGTAGAACTATTGATACAATCAATCCAATACCTGTGAGACTAAAACCAATAATTCCTATAATATAATTAGTTTTTATTTTGCTCCATTGTGCTTCAAAAAATGATTTCTGAAAAATTTCTTTTTCTTTTCCCATGCGGATCTTCCCATTAAAATTAATTTTAAACTAATTAGCTATTTCAAATCTAATTTCATAAATGTTTTCTAATACATAGCTTTAGCTTATATCTCTTCATTAAAAAGATTCATTGATGATTAAAATTAATGTGAATATTGTGCTTTATTTTCATTTCTATATTATAACTCGATCAATTTCAACACTTTGTATAGATTTCATGTAAACCACTTTTCTTACAATTATATCTCCCCCAATATAATGGGTGAGAGTTACAGAAAGAAATCCCATTTAATATTCGCTTCTCATCAAATTCAGGTTTTTCTTTAGAACCTT
>JAEORJ010000404.1 GCA_016840945.1 Candidatus Gerdarchaeota archaeon | reverse complement strand
TGTTTGTAAAATTAATCTAATTTTATCTCTTGCCCAAACATGGTAATTTGCATAATTTGTTAAATCCATAAACGAACCTCTACAAAATAATGCACTTTAATGAATAAATATTCTTTTCTTATACTAAATTAAGTCTCTTACCTATTCGTATCATTTGGTCCATAAAGTTGATAGAGGTATTCAAAAAATGGTTTATTATATTCCTCATCTTCAAGTCTACTGTAATCAATGTTTTTAAGTTCTTTAATAGTATGATATTTCTCTTTGGGAATAATTTGAGCGAGACCATATTTTTGTGCCAATTCATCTATTTTATTAAAGCGAATATTTGTTATTACCCAAACCAAAAATTGAGTTAAATATTTAATAATTAACTGTCCACCAGGACCATTAAGGATGGTATCAAAAGCATGATTTGCCCAGGGAAGCTCTAGAAGGACACTACTGACACCCATATTTTGTAATTTATTATAGAGTTTTCTTGATTGTTCAGGTGAGACTAATCTATCACGCTCTCCGGTTGCTAAAAAGGTTGGAGGAATATTATTGGGATATTTCTCACTAACATAATTGATTGGTGAAAAAACATTATAGAGATATTGTAAATCATCTGGTGACCCTCCTACACCTCGAGCCATAAGGAATTTAACGAGATTTTGTTTTCCGTAGTAATTATATAAAGCAGAGAAATCTGTCACGGGATAAAAAGCGATTACCCCATTTATATCATGTTTCTCTATTTGACCATCACATTTGGAAAGGTCGTAAACTCTTCCCAAACAACTATAAGCAGCCAATAATGCTAGATGACCTCCAGCAGATCGACCAAAGATAAAAAATTCTTTAGGATTGCCACTAAATTTTTTCGCGTTTTCTTTTACATAGATAATAGCTTTCCGAATATCTGTTACCATGTCACAAATCAAAAGATCATGTTTAATGGATTTATTTTTGGATACTAAATAAGATAGAGGAGTTAGATGATAATCCACATCAAAAACACAATAGCCATAGTTCGCTAAATATTGACATATTTTCTCTTGTTTGGGATCATCTTTAGAACCAATAACAAAACCACCGCCATGAATAAATAAAATGGTAGGAAAATTACCAGTTCTTCTAGGATAGTAAATATTTAATTTTAGTTCTTTATCTTCAGCTTTATGATAAACCAAATCACGAACGGACACTACTTTTCTATCTAAGGCTTTTTTATTCACACCTAAAAAATAGTGCAAAAATTGAAAACGCACATCCTTGTAGAATTTCGAATTGCTGAAAAAATCAACATATAACAAGTAATCTTTACCTAACGCATGTTCCATTTTACTTTGTAACAATAAGTTAGTTTTCCTAATCTCGGTTAGAGGAATAATTATTCTCAGGAAAATGATGATGTTAAAAAGTACTGTTAAAACTAAGAGAACAATATCTATTCGATTCTCTGGAAGAGTATAATCTCTTAGCAAACGAATTATTGAAACGACGATCATGAACAAAGGAAAACTAATTAACCACAAACCAATTTCAGACAACCATAATCCCAAGAATGTAAAAGAAAGGAGAACAAAAATTACGAAAAATATTGAAGAAATTATTGCGAAAGCAAGAGCTAGTAAATCCATTTTTGTTCACCATATTTTAAATTATAAATTTAAAAAAGGTCATTATTAATATTATCTAATATTAGGATTATCTTTTTTCTTTGGGAAGTATCATTTTAGATCCAATAAGCAAGATTTAATTTCATCAGTAGATTTTTCGCATTTTATTTCTGTGATAATTCTTAATTTATTTTTATTTAGAATATCAACTAAATCATTTTCTTTTGCTATACTTTCAATTTCATTATATCTTTTTTTAGCTAGAATCCATTGCATAAATTGTTTCATATATTGGAATGTTAATTGTCCACCTGGACCATTAATGATCACATCAAAGCCATGATTTGCCCAAGGAAGCTCTAAATAGATACTGGTTATACCACTTTCTTGCAATTCATTAAATAACTCTTCAGATTGATAGGTATCAACAATTCTATCCCTTTTACCAGCTGTTAGAAATATTGGAGGAATTAAAGGAACAACTTCAGGATTGATATAACTAATAGGCGAGAAAATTTTGAAAAGATTTCTATCTTCAGATAATTTACCAGTAGATCGATAAATTGCTTGTTTCAAAAAAACATTACCTTTATCATAGAATTGATACAATTCTTCAATATTAGTTATCGGATAAAAAGCAATCACTCCACTAATATCAACTGGACTTATATTGCAATAAATATTCTCAAAATCAAAGAAATGTTCATTGCAACTGAAAGCAGTTAAAAGTGCTAAATGAGCTCCTGCAGACCGACCAAAAATGAATAATTTTTCGGGATCACCCTGATATTTTTCAGCATTATCTTTAGCATAATTAACAGCTGCTCTAACATCTGAAACCATTTCTCTTATGGTAGAGTTATCATGTGGGATTGCTTTTAATGTTGCAAAAGTTGGTTGTTGTGCTAAACGATAATCAATATTGAAAATAGTGAAACCATTATAAGCTAATCTTTTCAAAATACGTAAATCGAGATACCGATCCTTTGAGCCACGCATCCATCCTCCACCATGAACATAAACAATTACAGGATTTTTTTGTTCCTTTTTGGGATAATAAATATTTAAAGTAAGAAATTTATCCTCTACCGCTCGATAGGGTATATCATTAACAGATACAATTTGCTTGTCTATTTTCTTATAATTAATTCCCGAAAAATAATTGGTAAATCGGAATCTTACTTTTTTTAGGAAATTCTTCTTTAATTTGGGATCAACATAATCGAGATAATCTTCGCCAAGTGAATTTTTCATTGCCTTGCTTAATTTTCTGTTTGTGCTTGAGACTTGATAAAAAGGCATCATCAATCGTATATATGACACGAAATTGAGAAAAACACTTGTTAGGAGTAGAAAGAAATCCCATCTTGGATGAATTTCACCTACATAATCTGTTAAGAATGGTATAGAGATTATGATAAATGATAAAGGTAACCATGAAAACCACAATCCCAATTCAGATAAGAATAATCCTACAAATGATAAAGAGATTATAACAAAAAATATCAATAGTACAATTGATATGATTAGGAATGAAATTGGTAATAGATGCATAGCTATCGATTAAAATTCATACAATAGTTAATAAAATTTCTTCTCGTACAGATTTAAAATAGAGAGATTTTTAATATTAGTTTTTAGTTGTAATAGTTAGTTGTGTTTATTATGAAATCGCTTGTCATTTATTATTCAAAAACTGGTAATACAAAATTAATTGCTGAAACAATTGCTTCAGAGATCAAGGCTGAGTTATTGGAACTAAATCCTGAGAAGGATAAACTAGCTTCAAAAGGATTTATGTTATATTTCAAAGGTGGATACCAATCAATGACAAAAAAGAAGATAAAGTTAGCAACTATTGAAACCAATTTTGATGACTATGACTTGATCTTCCTAGGAACACCTGTTTGGGCTTGGCGATTAAATCCCGTGGTTCGTTCTTTCCTAAAGAGCTATAACTTTACTGGTAAAAAATTTGGTTTGTTCTGTTGCTGCGCTGGTAGTGGAACCAAAATCCTTGCTGAAATGAAAAATATTCTCAAAGAAAATGAAATTTTAGGTGAGAAAGAGTTCATTGAACCGCTAATTAGTGATACAGAGAAAAAAGTTCAGGAAGCAAAAAATTGGTCTCATGAGCTAAATAATCAAGCCAAAAAGTAAATTACTAGTCTCAGATATCGTTTAATGTTTGTATTACATTTAGTAATTCATTCATTTGAACTGGTTTTTGCATTACATTTACTCTATTAGAAATAATTGCTTTACTGTCAAATAATGGATCGCCACTGATCATTAGGATATCTATTTTTGAATTTATTTTTTGAATTTCTTTGGTTACTTGCAAACCATTCTTTCTAGGCATCCTGAAATCAAGAATAATTAGATCAGGTTTTTCTTTCAAATTCTTATATAAAGAAAGTGCTTCATCACCATCAGATGCTATACTAATTACTTGATAACCTTTTTGACTAAGTATCTGAGAATAAAGTTGACGTATTAATGGATCATCTTCAACGATCATTATCTTAAGTTTCTTTATTTTAATACCCATTTTAAATCAACTTTTATTTAAATAGTCAAAATTTAAAGAATAAAATCATTATACCCAAGTAGTACTAATGATTCATTATAAAAATACTAATAAGACAACCATATATAAACCTTACAAATTGGCACCTTTTGTAAATAATTAGAAATTTGTTTGTTAATGTTTAGTCATTTTCGGCAAATGAACCTTGAGAATAATAATGACAATCCTCACAAACTAGTTCATAGTCCCAATAGGAATCTCCTGAATGAGTACTAACACACCAATGAGCATAAATTACCAATACATTTTCACTTCCACAATTTTCACATTTGCCAAAATTTATGTGCCCTTTCAAAGGATGTTTGCTGGGATGAATTCCAGTTCCATGGTGTTCCATTTCTATATCAAGTTCTAATTCTTCAGGTATACAGGGTTTATCATATTTAGTTTTATAATCTGCTGAAGCAAATTGCGGGTTTTCAGTTTTTCTACGATACATAATATCACTTCTTTTTAATTATGTTAGATACTAAAATTGGCTTAAGAAATCAATGATTGCCTCATAGAAAGCTTTAGGATTTTGTATCATTAAGGAATGGTCTGCATCAGGTATGAAAATTAAGGGAAATTTTGATGCTAATTTTTCTTCACAGGTAAATCGCCCTTTATTTTTTTCACCAAAAATGGCTAAAACTGGAATTGATAGATTAACAATCCTTTGAAACAACTCTCCTTCAGTGGATTCTTTTACTAAATCAACCGATGATTTGTAAATAGTTTCAGCTCCAGCTTTAATGAAATTCTCAGTATAAGCAACCATTTCTGGATTCTTTTTTAAAGCTTCAACATCTGCTTTAAAACCGGTAGAAAGCCACTCATCATAAGTGTTTTTAGAAATTATCTCTTTTGAGGAGAAACAATCATTTTCATCAAGATTTCCCTCAACATAAATTAATCCAACACATCTTATACCTAATAATTCAGCAAGAATAATTCCTATTGGTCCACCCATGGAATGTGAGACAATAACAATATCATCAGGTATGTCTAGAGAATTTATTAGCTTCAACAAAATATCAGCTTGTTCTTTCATAGTGAAAGAAAAGTTCTCAGGTACTGATGAATTTCCATGTCCAACTAGATCGAGAAAAATAAGGTTATAAGATGTCAATACTTCAAAATCTAGTGCTTCAAGAAAATCATATTTCGATGATCCCAAACCATGAATGAAAATTAACGTTAATTTTTTTGTTCCTCGAGAAAGAATATAGGATAACTTTGCATTTTCTGTTATCTTGAAAGCTCTCTCTTCTAATACTGGGAAGTCTTCTACAGGTTCTGTCATAATACTTCAACAATTGAAACTCTTTTTATTATCCTTTAATTCTATTTTAATTATCTAAAAATCTTAGGTTGTAGAATTTTTATGAAAAAAAGGCCAAAAAAGTGATTTCTAGCAATTTATTTAGAAAAAAATGAAGATTAACTAAAATCTTTCACTTTATGAAATATCGATATTTGTAAATTTCTTTCATCTTTGCTTTTTCATAGAGAGCAATTGCTTTGTAATTATCTCCTTGTACTTGCAAGTAGATGTTTTCAAGTTGTTGTTCCTTTGCAAAAATACTTGTTTGTGCTATTAATGAGAGACCAATTCCTCTTCTTCGATAGTCCGGTTTTACAGCCATGCTATAAATCCCTAAACAATTACGTTCAATGACTGCTAAACAAACACCAACAATCTCTTCGTTATCTTTTGCATAGAAGAAAATTCTTTGTTCTTTTATTCTCTCAATTATTTTCTTCACAATTTCCATTCGCTCATTACTTGTACTATTAAATGCTTGAAGAGAATCAAACCATTCTGAAGATATTTTGGTTGAATGGGTATATGAAAAATCCTGAGAAAATGGTAAATGAACCATTTCGTCAACTTTTCCACGCATTACTTGTGTTTCTGCGTGGATTTCATACTTGAGTTCTAGAAGCTTTTCCCACAATGTTTGAGGTTGATAATAATCAGCTACTTGGAAAAGAGTTTGTAAATTTCGATTTGAATATATTTCTTCTACTTTATGGATATCAGATTCAAGATCAGAACCTTGATAGACCAATGGAACAACACTATTTGGTCTTTGATAACGTCCTTCATCAATACGGATTAACCAGCCATTTAATGGAATAATTTCTTTAGGTGGAAAAGCATGTATAGCCAATTCTTGATAAAAGATAATTTCATCTTTGTGTGTCATGGGAGACATTTATTATTTCAATAAATATAAAATGAACTGCTAGATGGTAAATTCAGATATTAGATTTTTATTCTTTCTAAAGAACTCCAACTCACGAGGCTCCCACCCCATTGCACATACACCCCTCTTAAAGTTGAGTTTTTATAACAATAAACCCGATAAGAATAGAATGTTGTGTTATCTGGTGGGATATAACTAAAGAATGTTTTTGTATTGGAATAGATTACAATTTCAGAATTACCTTCTAATCTAAATAATTCATAGTGCCAACCTGGAAGGAAATTTGCTGGTTGGGACCAAGAAAAAACAATTTTATCATTATCAATTAACCCTAGGAAATTGGTACAGAATAGTGGCACAAAATAGAAAGGACTATCAAATTCATTAGTAGGATCTGTGAAATAGATATTTATTTCTTCAAAATCAGTATAATCGTCTTTATCAGTATCATTGGATGTTGGATCTGTGCAGAAACCATCTAAACCCAAATTTATCTCTTCAAAATCAGATATTAAATCAGAAT
This sequence comes from Candidatus Gerdarchaeota archaeon, assembly GCA_016840945.1. Next base: position 4,865 of record JAEORJ010000404.1, on the reverse strand, counting down.
CTGTATCATTACAGGTATAATCAGTATTATAGGCTTGTTCGACCATTGCTGGAACACCATCTTCATCAAAATCTAAATTATGAACATATTGCCAAAAATAGAAGATGAATCCAGCCGTCAATTTAATAGCTTCTCCCATAAGATAATTAGCAATACCTAACCATAAATCATAATCATACTCATTTTGTTCTATTATTTTATGGTAAGGTGCTGCTTTTAATGCTGCTTGATGTACCCATCCCCCTGGACAGATATCTCCCTTCCAGTCTTTTTGTGGGGTATAAAGGCCATTTAATGGTAAATCGATATTTCCATATAGGTGTTGATGATCACAGAAGGTTTCAAAATCTGCATGCTTACCAAATGGATCATTCTGTGCATGATAAGGTACAGTCAAGTCTTGTACTAAATGAATGGCATATCCTAAATTATAATAGGCTAATTGTTTATCCACAGAATATGAACCCAGTCCTAAATAATAATTAACTGCCATGTTAAAATATCTGTTAGCGTGGTATGGAGCGCCTAAATTCCCATAAAGCCCTGATCGTGTGTAAGGATTCCAATAATGCCCCCATTTTAAAGTATACTCAGAATCATAATCATCTTGGGCATGATAAAGTTGATCATTATAATTCGTTGGATAAGCTAAAATTTCATCTCTACAATCTTCAAATGAAGTGAAATTTATTGACTCAAAATTTAGACAATCTAACGCATCATTGATCAATCTACAGTGGGCACCACCGGGATAATAACTTGGATAAGAAGTTGTCGAATGATTGTTATATAACACTAATGGCATACTGAAAAAAACGATGAGTAAAAGTGTTATAATTTTCTTATCTTTCTTCAAGATCTTCCCCTATGTATAGTTGCTTATCTACATTTAATTATGTTCTCATTTATTTTAAGCTTGCAGATTTATCTGATTTATTAGGAATGCAAGAGATTATCTACAAATTTTATGATCAATATTGAATTCTTGTAGAAGCCTATTACATCGAGGAATTCTGCCAGACTTTCTACCAGGAGTAGTACCATGCAAATAACTATCAAGAGAATCAACATCTCTGAGCAATTCGACATATTGATCATTGCTAATTGAATTTTTATCACTATGAAGTCTAACTATTTCTATAATGTGGGTAGTTTCTTCTTCGTTTATTTCTGCCAGGGATTCTCTTTTATGAGTATTAAATTCATCAACAATCTCTCGTATGTATTTCTCAGCTTTTGCACCATGATCTTCCGTTTTACCTTCAATAAAAGTATATATGTCATGAAAAGCGCAAGTCATAGCTGCAAATTCAGGATTTAAACCTCGTCTTAAAGCAACCAATTTGCTTAATTGGCACATACTAAACATGTGCATCATACTCCACAACATTGGTAATTCTCTATCATCTGATTCAATTTCAATAGCTCTACGATAGATGATGGATAAAATACGATTTAATCGCCAAACATCCAAACCAGAACGTCCTTCTGGAATTGGCCAACCTTTATTTGTATACATATTAAGCACCAAAAATTATTGAAAAATTATTTCTTTATGTTGTTTATTTTAATTTATACTTCAAATTCAAAACTATCTCCTACTAAACAATTGCCCACTACCTCTTTGCCAAAGATATCTGCTAGTCTATCGGTAGTATTCAATCCTGTGCAATGATTAAGATATAAATTCGGAGTACTATATTGCTCTTGTAACTCTTTAGCAATAAAATCAACTTCCTCACCAGTAAATTCCAACATATGCGTTCCACCCATAATTGTGTGTATTTTTTCTTGTGGGAATAATTCTTTCACTTTTAGTAAAGTGTTGAGTAATCCCGCATGACAACATCCACAAATAAGCACTAATCCTTTTTTAGTTTTTAATACAGCAGAAAGATCATCAATCATATTATCTGGTTGCCAAGCATTATTTATGAAATACATATGTCTGGTTGAGATGCCTTCTTTAAAAGGGCGATCAATTATTTCACCTAAGGTATACAAGTAAGGATTTACCTGGTAAGAATCTTTAACTAAAAGATAATTTATTCTATTTTTGATTTCCTCTGATAATTTTGGAAAACCAATATCAACAATAGAATATTTCTCTCCTTCTTTTTTCTTTCCTCCTTTTGGCAATAAAGCATAATTATGTGCTATAATATCTATAGATTTACCATTTGGTTGTGCTCGGACTAAAGCTGAAATCCCACCAGTATGATCAAAATGCCCATGAGATAAAATGATTGTATCTATTTCAGTAGGATCAACATCTAATTGTTGCATGTTTTTCAAAAGATATTTCCCATTTGTACCAGTATCAAACAAAATATTACTTTTTTCAAAAGATAAGAGAAAGGATTGACCATGATCTCCTTTCAAATTACTATTTTTAGGAGCAATATCATTGTATAGATTCATAATTTGAATTTTCATTGATAACACAAAGAATACAATACTAAATCTACTAATCAATTTTATCATACTAAAAAATGCTAGAAAAGTATATCTGTGATAAAAATAATCGAAAATACTATCTGATAAAAACTACCCATTAGGTGAATTAAATGAACGATAAAAAAACTACTTTTAATTTTGATGAGATTATTGATAGAACAACAACAAACGCAATCAAATGGGATACCAAATTTCTTGAGGAATATTTCGGAGTTGGAGATCTCTTACCTCTTTGGGTAGCAGATATGGATTTTCGCGCACCACCTGCCTTATTGAATGAATTGCACAAACGTGTAGAACATGGGATATTTGGTTACACACAACCACCAGAGTCATATTATGAAGCAATAATGAACTGGTTTCAAAGACGACATGGATGGAAACTTGAAAAAGATTGGATAAAATTCGCCCCAGGAGTAGTTCCAGCTATTAATATCATCATTCAGGCTTTTAGTAGTCCTGGAGATAAGATCATTATTCAAGAACCTGTCTATTATCCTTTTGCTGATTCGATAAAAGCTAATGGTCGTCATGTCTTAAACAATGAATTGGTTATAAACCAAAACAATTATGAAATTAATTTTAAAGATTTAGAAGAGAAATGTAAAACTCCGAGAACAAAAATGATTATTTTATGTTCACCTCATAATCCTGTAGGAAGAGTTTGGAAAAAAGAAGAATTAGAAAAGCTTGCTAAGATTTGTATTGAAAATAATGTCCTTATTATTTCTGATGAAATCCATTGTGATTTAATTTTTAACAAACATAAACATATTCCAATTGCTTCCATATCAAATGAAATAGCTGATCACACGATTACTTGTGTCGCACCATCTAAAACATTTAATGTAGCTGGTTTGAAAAGCAGCAATGTAATAATTTCTAATAAGTTTTTGCGTGAAAATTTCACTGCTGCAACAAGCAATCTATCAATACGCGCACCATCGATATTTGGAATGATAGCAACTGAAACAGTCTATAACGCTTGTGAGGATTGGCTAGATGCCCTTCTTATTTATCTCTGGGAGAATTATTTATATTTGAAATCATTCATTGAAGAGCATTTCCCATCTGCTCGAGTTTTTGATTTAGAGGGAACCTATTTGCCTTGGGTTGATTTTAATTCATTGGGATTTGATCCGAAAATACTTGATCAAATGATTAAAAAAGAAGCAAAAGTAGGATTAGATGATGGAGCAATGTTTGGTCCTTCAGGTGCAGGTTTTCAAAGATTCAATATTGCTTGCCCAAGAGCTATTCTTAGAGAAGCTTTGGAGAGAATTCAAAAAATACTAATAAATCACAAATAAATTTAATAGAATTTGTAAATGAATAATGACCTGATTTTGAATTCAGGTTTAATTTAGAAAAAATAATTTGATATTTACAACGAACATTCTTGTAAAGATGGTCCATAAGTATAACAATCATAATGGATTGTAAAATCATCTGTTATAAGCGGAGAGAAAAACAGTGTAACTGTTATGGTATGGGTACTATCCATTTTTAAATTATATTTTACCTCACTTAAGATTATACCATATTGGGCAGCTATTGCAACATATTTTAGAATACTTGAACCATTGAAACATCGAAAAACTATTGTTATTTCATTGTTCTCATCATTAACTGACCAGCTATTTATCTTAACGATTCCATTATAAATTGTAGAGCGTATATAGATAGTTAGTATAGGTATTGCAATAATAATTATTACCAAGATAAATGAAAGAGTAGCTTTCGAAACCTTCACCGACTCTTTTTTTGCTTTAAGATTTTTTCTAATTTTATGTCGTAATTTTACCCCACAATTAGTACAATAATCTTCTTCCGGTTCGTTTTCTGTTTGACAATTAAAACACACTTGTAAAGTTTCCTTGTTAGACATTAACCACGTTCCCCACTAAATAAAAAATATCTACTTTGTATTATTAAATAATTCCTAAGATTTTTTTGTCTTTAATTTGGTTCAGTATAATAAAACTAGAGTCTAATCAATTGATTGGTTTGAAAATATGAAATATAGTGTTAACTAATTACGAAAAAATTGTTTCTTTCAGTTAAAATAAAAAATCATTTTTATAGTCTTATGTTAATAATTTATTTTAGAGAAAATATCAATCAATTCTTTTTGGGAGAGATTGAGTATTAGTGATTATAATTCCAAAGAAAAAACAACTAGCATGCAAGAAGCAACACTTGAAGAATTGTTAATAAGAAGATCTTCTTTCAAGTTTCAGCTTTGTTTTGACCATAAAAAATTTCAACGCAATAATGTTCTATTAGTTTTCTTCAATATGATTTTTGGTGCAAGCTTAGGAGCATTATTATCGTTCTTATTAGACTTGTTGGGTTTTACTAATGAGTACGCTATCTTAGGTATTTGTGCGGGGATAGGTGCAGGATTT
>JAEORJ010000403.1 GCA_016840945.1 Candidatus Gerdarchaeota archaeon | reverse complement strand
CCATCGGTTTCTTCGTAAACTTGGATTGTACAGATATCACCTTGTATTCTAATGATCTCACCAATTAAGCCTTCATTGCCTACTTTACAGACTTCATACATAGAACTACCTAACATGCCATCTGCTTCAACTACTGGGCCAGAGATCTTCAGAATTTTACCTACTCTTTCTTTTGACACAATTCATTGCCTCTGATTATTTGATTTAAGACGTCTATCAATTATCATGGTTTTGAATTTTAGTTAAATATCTAAACCTTATGCTAATTCTGAGTTCTTCAAATATTTGCTAAATAAAAATGCTTTGTCAATTAAATGAATTAAAAAATAAAAGAAATGAGTAAAAAAATACTATTTTTACTCGTTTATTTAAATTAATAGGCAGCTGTTTAACTAGTATTGAAGAATTCAGAGAAAACATCTTCTTCCTCTTCCTCTTTCTCATCTTTTTCTTCTCTTTTCTTAGGTTTCTCGGATCTTTCAGCTTCTGCTTTTTCTGGTTCTCTTTCTTCCATTGTTAATTCAACAACTTCTTGACCAGCAGCACTTTCAATTACTTTGCAGAAGTCAGAGTGAAGTTTAATTGGGATTGGAATTTGTGAATCTAATAATTCTACAGTAACTTCTTCTCTACCTACATCAATGCGGTTAATTTTAGCACGACTGCCTTTGAATGCGCCACTAATAATTTCAATGATATCGTTAACATGTAAACCTTCAATTGTTGGTTTTGGTACAAGAAATCCTTCTAATTCACTTATATCCACTTCACCGACAACTCTACTTCGAACATGAGGTATGCCTACAATTGCTTGGTCTATACTTTCAATTGAATTTGATTCAATGAAAATATAACCTCGTAGAGCTTCAGGTATTAATAATGACCAAACACCAATTTTCTTTGTATCAATTTTCTTTCTAATGTGCTTTGCAATAGCTTTTTCTTGGCCTATTGTTGCACGCAATGTCCAAATAGTCATGCTTTTTCCATCCCGATTATTTTCAAACGCACTAATCTAACTTATTAACTTTTTTTAAAACTTCATAATAAAATTATCTAGCATGATAATTTTATATGTTAAACTTGCACAATAGTTCTACAAACAGCAATAAATGCTGTTTTTCGAATAATTAGATCCTCCTTAGAAGGAATGATTCAATCATAATGGTTGATCTAACTGGCATTTTCACCAATTGGGAGAATTACTGTGAATAATATGTGAATTATATAACCCACTAATCCAATGAGTAATATTCCAATAGCTGTAATTCGTACTGTTAACCAGATTTCCTTTCGGTCAGGTTTTTTGCTGTGAACTAATAATCTTCGGCTTCTTGAGAAAAATTCTCCAATATTCATTTAATGCCACTCCTAATTTTGTCAGAGTTTGTATCATACAAGTTTATATGATATTCAAGAAAGTAATTATCACCTTTTAAAATCTTTTGTCCTTGTCTAAGAATAATGTTCTATCTAGATTAAACCAAGTTTTTATAATGGAATGAACAATTAACAAACTATTAATTATTAATCATTCTTTTAATAATGATTAAATATTCAACATTAATTGAACAAATGGAGCTATTATTTTGTCCACTATTATAGAAGACGACTCAAAAGGTGTTGCATTTACAGCCAAAAATTCAATAGAAGAAAACCCATCCATAAAGGAAGTTCTAAGAAATAAAGCATTTATGGTACTTTTTTCTGCTCAATTTATAGAAAATGTTGGTCGAGCAATTTCAGGGCTAGCTTTGGAGTTTTTAATTTATGAGCTCACTGGTAGCCCAATGATGATGGGATTATTATCTATTGTATGGTTATTGCCTTTTGTTGTTATTGCTCCTTTTGCAGGAGTATACACTGATAGATTGGATCAAAGGAAGATAATGCTTGGTTCCAATATTATGAGTATGTTAGCTTCAGTTGGATTTGTTATCATCTACCTTTTGAAAGATGTCTTGACTAGAGAATACGATACTATATTTATTTCTGAGCATGGTTTCCCACAACAAGTGCATGTTATAAGTTACATTCATGTTCTTTGGCCCCTATTCGTTTTATGCTTTCTAAACTCTGCTTCAGCAGCATTCTTTTTCCCAGCAAGAAGTGCTTATACAAGATTAATTGTGAAGAAAAAGAATTTGTTAGTGGCAAATTCAATTGGTTCAACAGTCTTCCAAGTAGCAACAATTGTAGGCTATGTCATTGCAGGGGTGTTAGCAGAAAGAAGCTATCTTGGTAGCTTTATCTTTGATGCTTCAACTTTTGCTGTGTCAGGATTATTGATTTTAGCAATCTTCAAGGTAGGTAAAAAACCACCAGAAGTTATCATTGAAAAAACAAGCTTTAGAGGGGAAGTAAAGAACTTCGTAAATGATATGAAAATTGGCTATAGAACTATTAGAGAATTTCCAAAGATATCTTATATGTTAGTAGTATTCTCAGCTATGACATTCTCTTTAGGGGCTATTAATGTATTATTTATCGTAATATTACAAGGGGAAATGGATTTAGGAGCTACTTGGTATGGTATTTTACAAGCATTAATGGGAGTATCGGGAATAATTACAGCAGTAGTTTTAATGGCTATTGGAAAAATAAAACGAAAAGTAATGTTACTGAATATTTCCTTTTCACTAGCGACATTAGCAATGTTTGCTTTTTCCGTGGTGAGAAATGAATGGATAATGGCTTTACTAGTGTCTTCATTTGGTTTGATAACTGTATTAATCAATGTACCAGCTTCGACACTGATACAAGAATCAGTGCCATATGAAAAACAAGGGCGAGTATTTGGCACTCAACAATTAGTTCAAGGAATAGCTCAACTGTTGGGGATGGGTATAGTTTCAATAATAGCTGAATTTGTCGTACCAATGTATGTATTACTTGCTAGTTCAGGTTTCCTTTTAGTAATAATAGTAGCAGGTATTAGTTACTCCTCAAAAAGGAATTTAATGTCCTCAGATTACATTGAGGATGAAAAAACAGAAAAACCACTGGACATATTTGATGAAGCTGATTTAGCAGTTGAAAAAGAACTTGCTTTACAAATTGATAGCAGCAGTCCAACAATGACTACTTTGAAAGAACCAGAATTAAAATAAAAACAAAATAAAGTGAGGAGTTAAACTCCTCCTAGAATATTTTTCATTCAAATGTCTCGAGACCTAAATCAAGATCTTCTTCAAAATCATACTCTTCAGATGAATCATAGTTTTGAATATTTGAAAGAATATAAGGACTTTTTACACCGCTAACAACAATTGTTGCACGGATTGTTCCTTGTAAGTTTTCATCAATCAAGACACCGAATTTAACATTAATATTATTGCTAAGTTGATCTGTTACTGCTCTAATAACTGATTCAGTTTGTTTAAGATTCAAATCTTTGCCACCAGTGATATTTAGCAATACGCTTTTAGCTGAACTAATATCAACATCCAACAATGGGTTAGATAATGCATCTTCAACTGCTTCTCTTGCACGATTATCGACATTGTTTGATTCTCCTAAGCCAATGATAGCAGCACCGCCATCACCCAAGGCACGTTTCACATCAGCAAAATCGACATTGACATCACCAGGACGATTGATGATTTCAGTCAAACCTGTAACTGCACGAATAAGGATCTCATCTGCAACAAGAAATGCTTCTTTTAATGAAAGTTCAGGATAAATCTCGATTAATTTTTCATTTGGTACAACAATGGTTGTATCACTGCTTTCATATAGCCTACGTAAACCGTCTTTAGCATTTTGCGCTTTAACTCGCCCTTCAACATCAAAAGGCAAAGTACAAATAGATACTGTAAGAACACCTAAGTTCTTAGCTATTCTAGCGATGACTGGTGCGGCACCTGTACCAGTTCCACCACCCATACCACCAACAATAAAGCACATATCAACTTGTGATAAAATACTTTTGAGTGTTTCACTGGATTCTTCAGCTGCTTCTGCACCGATTTGTGGGTCATTTCCAGCTCCTAATCCACGGCATAATTCTCTTCCAAGCAGCATTTTCTTGTGACTTCGTGAGTAGAGGAGTTGTTGTGCATCAGTATTAGCTGCTAAGGTAACTGCTCCTACAATACCAGACTCATTCAATCTTGTAATAGCATTATTTCCAGCTCCACCAACACCAATAACAAGGATTTTAGCTTGAATATCTTGAATGATTTTTCGCAAATCATGATCTACGTCTTCAGAGTTATGTTGATCCTCTTCAGACGGAAATATTTTAGGTATACGCTCTTTTTCAGTTATGTTTTTGATAAAAGATTCCACTGTTCCTCACCTATAGTTGAAGTAAAGACCATTTTTAATTAAAAACCCGCGTGCGACCAAGAACATTCCTTAATATTAATAGGGATATTATCTGAAGAATACGCTATCAATTACGATGAAAAAAGTGCCTTTTTTTAGTGAAAAATAAGAAAAAAAGGGCTTATTAAATTGTAATATAAATCAAAACAAGTGTAATAATAGCCAAAACAGAAGAGAAAAATGATATGATAGCCATAGACATTACGGTTTGTCTTTCAGTTAATGGTTGTTTTGCTACAATCCACCGAGTAAGAGTAAGAGGAGCTTTCTTATCAGGATTAGCTTGAATTGTTTCATTTTCCAAAACTTTGACTGGTCGTTCTTTTATTTGCCTGCGTTCTCTAAAACCACGGATACTGTGAAGTATCTGAAAAGAATTCATAATTTGTGGCATCATAGCAACAATAATAATAATTTCAACTCGACCAAAAATTGCGACTAAAGCAATAACAGCACCAATTGTTAAACTGCCAGTATCGCCACAAAAGATTTTGGCAGGATATTTGTTGAACCAAAAGAAGGCAAACAAACAACCAAAAAGCATGAAGGATAATATCATTCCAGGTAATGTTAGGATACCTTTCAACGAAAGAACTATTGTCGAAATTATTGCGGTACCAGTTACAAATAACATGGTGATAGGGGTTGATCCATTCATTACATCTAACATATTTGTAGAATTAGATAGCACGGTAATAGCAAAAGGAATGAGTAACCAATAAACAATTGTAATTCTTATTGGACCAATTAATGGTAGAATAGGGTTAGGATTAAACAATAATAATCCACCACTATCCAAACCAGGATTGGATATCAATTGCCAAATAAGAATAGGTAGGCTTGGGATCAAGAGAAGAAATGGTTTGGTAATTCCACCCAAAGCTTTCAAATCATCCCAAACGCCAATCAAACCTACAAGTAAAATAATGATTGTAGCAACGGTGAAATGCTGCCAGTAATTTTCACGAAAAATAAAGATACAGCTAAAGGAAACGATGAGCATAATAAGAACTACTCCTACCCCGCCCATTTCAGCAACTTTTGGACGGGCAGCTTTATGAACATCATGACCATAGATACCTTTTTTGAGAAAGTATTTGCTAAGGAACCAGGTAATAAAGAACGTTGCAACAAACGAAAAGAGAAAGATAATAACTAACCAAATCCAATCCATTAAATCCAATGAAGCACATTCCATACTTTTTTTATTTGAACTCATTATTAGTAATTAAAAAATTTTTGATGATTCAATCTTCTAAACAGTGTTTTCAAAGGAATTATAAGGAAGAGGTGCAGATAAGGACTTTTGTGAAGTTAAAAGAAGCTTGAAAAACTATTTAATAGAATAGAAACTCACATTAGCTGTTATTTGGAAAAAAAATAGAAGGTTAAAAATTTGGTAGAAAAGAAAACTAAAATGCTACTCAGTGGTAATGAAGCCATTGCCCGAGGTGTTTTAGAAGCAGGTGTTGACGTTGCAGCAGCATATCCCGGAACGCCTTCCACTGAAATCATGGAAACCATTGCCATGTTCGGGAAAGCAACAGGAATGCACGCAGAATGGTCAATTAATGAAAAGGTCGCGTTCGAAGTTGCCTTAGGTGCAGCTTGGAGCGGGTTGCGATCCTTCACTGCAGCAAAACACGTCGGTTTGAATGTAGCAGCGGATCCATTCTTTACTGCAGCGCTGTTTGGTGGTATGAAGGGAGGATTCGTCATGTGTATCGCTGATGATCCAAGCTTTCATTCAAGCCAAAATGAACAAGACACCAGAATGTATGCTTTAGCAGCTCATGCATTGTGTATGGAGCCATCAACACCACAAGAAGCATTAGATATGGTGAAATTTGCCTACGAATTTTCAGAAAAGTGGGAGTCAATGATAATTTTACGTTCAACTACAAGATTAAGTCATTCAAGAGGACCAGTGGAACTTAACCCATTACCTGAAAAGAAAGAACATAAAAGTGAATTTATAAAAAATCCAGCACAGTTTGTTTGTCTCCCAGCAAATGCCAGAAGAACAAAACCATTGTTGATGGAAAAATTAGAGAAAATTAAAGAATACTCCTGTAATTCAGAATGGAATGTAGTTGAGGAAGGAAAAGATCCATTATTAATCATTGCTTCTGGAGTATCATACTTGTATGTGAAAGATGCTGTGCAGGACCTGGGAATAAACCCAACAATCTACAAGATCGGGTTTAGCAATCCATTACCAGAGGGAAAAATAATCGATTTATTAAAGAAATTCAAGAAATGCCTCATTGCTGAAGAAGTAGAACCATACATTGAATTAGGTGTCAAGGCGCTAGCAGCGGAAAATAATATCGATGTAAAAATATTTGGTAGAAAAGAAAAGATCATCCCAATATCAAATGAATTAAATCCATTGATAGTTAAGGATGCTATAGCAAAGGTAATTGGATTAAAAGTTGAAAAAATAGAAGGAAAATTACCAAGCCTAAAAGAAATAAATGAGCAATTACCAAATAGACCACCCGAATTGTGTGCTGGCTGTCCACACAGAGCAACATTCTTTGCAATCAAAAAAGCAGCGAAAAAAAGAAGAATAGACCCAATAATGCCAGGAGATATCGGATGTTATACATTAGGGTTTATGCCACCATTGAATGCTGTAGATACAACTGTAGCAATGGGAGCATCAATAGGAATAGCAAATGGAATAGCACAATCAACAAATCAAATGGTGATACCAGTAATAGGGGACAGCACGTTCTTCCACACAGGAATACCACCATTGATAAATGCAATAGTGAATAATGCAAAGTTTGTGCTAGTAATAGTGGATAATCAGAGTACCGCTATGACAGGAAATCAACCCACCCCAGAACTTGGATTTGATGCATTTGGTAATCCCGCTGGTATTATTATGCTCGAAGATGTCATTAAAGGCATTGGTATTAAAAACTTACACATTATTGATCCTTATGATCTTGATAATGCTATCGAGGTTTTTGGTCAAGCAATTGATAGTGACGAGCTCACTGTCATTATCTCGAGACGTGATTGTGCTTTAGAGCACACTCGTAAAGTCAAGAAAGCCAAGCAAAAACTAGACACTTATTATGTTGATGAAGATGTTTGCATCGGTTGTCGCATATGTGTTCAAACTTTTGCTTGCCCTGCGATTACTTTTGATGACGAACGCAAGAAATCTCATGTTGATGAAGATGTTTGTATCGGTTGTAGCGTCTGTAGAGCAGTTTGCCCAAAGGAAGCTTTTACTAAAAGGTGAGTGATGAAACATGACAAATATCGATAAAGCCTTCCAAATTGAAATTGCCGGTGTTGGTGGAACAGGTGTTCTTACTGCAGCTAATCTCATTGGTAATGCTGCCCTTGTTCAAGAAATCTATGTTGTTCAAAGTGAGATTCATGGTATGGCTCAACGTGGTGGTGTTGTTAATACTGAGATCCGTTTAGGTCCTGTTAACGGGCCCCTTATCCCCGATGCTGGTGCTGATGTTCTCCTTAGTTTCGAGCTTGGTGAATCTGCTCGTGCTATGACTAAACTCAAACCAAAAATTGGCTATGCAATCGTTAATACTCATATTATTGTTCCCCCAAGTTTGAGTGCTAAAAAAGGAGCCAAATATCCTTCACAAGATGACATTCTAGCAATTATGAAGAAATTCACCGATAAAATCTACTTCATTAATGCTTTCGAACTTGCTACTCAAGCAGGTGACATTCGATCACAAAATGTTGTTCTTGTTGGAGCATTGTTTGCCATCCCCAACTTCCCCCTCACTAAAGATTCTCTTAAAGAAGCCTTAAAGATCCGTTTTGGTGGCAATGAAAAAGTCGTCGAAATGAATATGCGTGCTTTCGATCTTGGTTTCAATAAAATGAAAGAACTTATGAAGTAAGGTTTTCACCTTCTTCTCTCCTTTTTTTAGATATCTTTTTAGGATTGTTTTTGTACACTTCCTTTTAGGTGGCAACCATTCTCGTTTTGGACAAGTACCTCGATGATAACAGAATTGAAATCACTTTTCGTGATGGTTTGACTCGAATGCATATTGATGAATTGATGTTCTTCTATAATATCGAACTACCTGAATACCTTATGTTGTTTTACGAACAAACTAATGGGTTATCAATTGAAAGTGAATATTTCTTAGATGACCTTGATGACCCCAGTCATTTTCTTATTAACAGCTGTAATGATCTTTCCTTTTCTAAAAAGGAACTTAACAAATTACCTGATAATCGATTTCTACGTTTTGCTGAGAATGAGGATACCTCCCTTTACCTTTTAGATCTTCATAATCTCACTCCCTTAGGCAATCCCTTAATCCTTCTTAATATGCCCATCTATAGATTTATCATTCCTCTAACTGATAATTTTGAGGTACTGCTTGAAAGTGCTTGTATTGGCTTATTAGGATTAATAGAGGAGTTTGGTGCTTCTGAAGGGAAAAGAATCCCACCTATTCCTCATCGAATGCTCAAATTCAAACCTCAAATTATGCAGTGTCTAAAAGAATTCTTCAAGGTAGCAAGTAGAGAATATAAATTGCTCGATGTTTGGCATATAGATCCAAAAACTAAAGATCAAATTCAAAAAAATATTACTGATTGGTTTAAAGGCTTAAAATTACTAATTGATGAATTAAAATAAAGAAAGTAAAAAAGGAAAATTAAATTTCCTTTGATCTTGCCATAAATGAAGCATTGATTATTTGTTGAACAGCTCTGACTAATGCATCTTGCTCTGTTATGAAGCTTGTAAGTTCTCCATCACGAGTTATTGGTGCTAATAGCACCTCAGCACCATCTCGAGTGACAGCATAGAAGTCTCTCATTTGGTATTGCCAAATGGTGATATTTCCCTGACCTTTCAAAGCAGCTATTAACGCTTCATCCCTGAATGGGTCAATATCAGCTAATACTCTAATTCTTACTCTCTTTGAAATTTGTTTTACCAAAAGATCGACTAGATTTTGATCTAATGTTGGGACAACCAATGTACAAGTTGATTGTGTTCTGAGCAACATATCAAAGATTGTGGTCATGGAATTTTGATTACCATATATGATCATTGAGTGTGGTCTTGGTACTGGAATTATTTGGTCAACTGAATTAGTTATTTCTTGTAGGTAGGTTTTTGTTTCATTTACCTTGTAAATAATTCCTGCTAGCCTATTTGATATTTCATTACTTGAATTCGTAAAGGAATCCTTAAGTGAATTTAGAAATACTTCAGCTGCATTACTAATAGTGTTTAAAGTAGCATTTTGATCCCTGTCAAGAGTTGTTAGATAATTATCTAATGACCCTGTGTATTGAGAAATCATTTCAGAAGCAATCATTTTTGGCTTGCCTAATTCTTCTTGTACTTGCTGTTTGAAAGCAAATTTCATGTCATCAGTGAGATAGCGTATTGTCTCGAGAGCTTTATTATGACTTTCATTATGCATCCTTAAGCGTTTAGTTGAGTTAAGAAAGAGATTTTCCAAACAATCCTCTAAATCAGTAAAGATAACATCTCTCATTGGTGCTAAGATTTCAGTTATTCCTTTCTTAAATCCTTCAAGATGTTTTTCTATCTGCTCAATTGCTTCCTTGGATGTAGATGAAACTTTGGGATACATATCCTTTAAGACATCTTTTACAGCATTATTCAAGTTGGTATCATAATCTTTAGCTATCTTATTCCAATCATTTGTTAATTTTAATTTGATTAGTTTGATTTCTGATTTACCATCTTTCAATATCTTCGATAACGAACTATCGACTGCTTTTGTTAATTCTTCAAGCCCACCTTTGATATCTTTCTTGTAAATATTCAAAGTGTCATCATAGGCTGACTTGATTTTTTGTGAGAATGATGATATTTTTTCTGCTCTTTCCTTTGCTTGCTCAACAATTTGTGGGTCAGGTTTCTTGAGCAAACCTGCTTTAGCAATTTCATCAATATTTTCTTTTAATCCTGTTGCTTCTTCAGCAAGCATGTCAATATTTTTGCCTATTTGATCAATTAATTTTTGAACTGTACCTTCAATTTTACCTAATTCATTTGAAATTAACTCACCAAATGATTTTTGAAATGATTCAATTGTTTCTGAATATTTATCTGATGAATCAGTAATGATTGTATTGAATAATTTTTCAAACTCCTTTATTGATTCACTAAAATCTTTCAAACTGTCTTTAGTGATAGATTTGATGTTTTTTTGTAATTCACCTATTTCTAGCTTATTTTCATCAAGTAAAGCTTTTAATCTATCAGGAACAGTAGTGTTGTATTCTTGTAAAGCATTGTTGATAGGTTCAATCATATCTTGAATTGTTCTTGTTGTGAGTTGTTCAAATTTCTGAAGTCGTTCTGTTGCTTTATCTGACTCATCACGTAAAATTACGCTAACCTCATTGCTTAAATTAGATAATTCATTGCTTATTGAAAGGAAGGTCTTAGAGAAACCGTCAGTAAGCATTAAATCGAAATCTTCAGCTAGATTTGATATTTTATCAGAATGACGATAAATAGCATTTGTCAATTCCATTTTTAGCTGCTCATTGGAGTTTCGTAACTCTTCCGAAATCTTTGCATAAATTGGCGAAATTGATGCTTTAAACTGATCCATTTTTACTGTAAGCTTTTCATAACTTTCATCAAAAACGCTAATCAAGGAGTTTTCAATTCCAATAATATCATTTTGAAATTCCTTCTCAACAAAGAGAAAACCTTTCAAGAATGGTTCGACAGCAAAATAACGATTGATTTTTCCTTCAACCTTTTTCAAATAACCTCGGCCTGATAAATCATTAATAACGGTTTGAATATCTTCTAAGGGTAAACCAGTTTGGAGATAAATTTCTCCAAGGGAAGCATTACCAATAGCTAATATTGTTAAGTAAATTTGTTGCTCCTCTTCTGAAAACCCAATTTGGTTTAATAACGAGCTTTTCACATCTTTTAACGACATTAAGTATCGCACGACCCACTATATTAATTCAATTTAGAATTCTTCCACTCAGTAAAATAGTTTTTCCCAAAACTGGAAGATTAAAAGAGTATTTGTTTTTATAAGTATTTAATAATTATTCTTCAAGCATTTTTGCTAATTAGTCCCTCTTTTAGTTGCAAAACATCAATAGATACCAATAAGTCCAAAATATCCATGATAGAGGACCTTATTTCTTCTAAGGTTAGTGGAGTTTCATCCAAAAGCTTTGTTGTTAATAATTCAATAGATAATTCAGGATTATCAATTAAGAAAGAATTCAATGTATCTATTATCTTAATAGTTAGAATTTCTTTAGCTAACAGTTTTTCTAGTTGTTGTTCATCAGCACTATAAATATTTATGAGATGAGCTAATGCCAACCCTTCTTTTGTCATTTTAAATTTGCTTTTGCTTTTTCTTGACTCAAATATAGAGATCCACTTACAATCAGCAAATTTCTCACAATGATCTCCACATTCAGGAATCTTAGATCGAATAACTTTAACAAAACCTAATAATTCTAATGATGCCAATGAAACACCAAATCTTTCCTTAAAATCATAAGTGCAACCAATTTCATTTAAAGAAGTCAATTCAAGAATCATATCTTTGAGAGTGTTTACTGTTAACATGGATTTCACCAATTATTTAATATCAATCTCCATAGTAGAAAGCTCATTTGCTAATTGTTCTTTTTTTAGTTCATCAATTGTTTTGAAAACTATATTGAATAATTCAGTTGCTTCATCCTCTTTTTCATCATTGCTTTTTGTTATGAATGTCTTTCTATTACCTACAATGATCAATTTAGCTTTAGCCCTGCTTATAGACACATTCATTCTACGCCAGTCTCTATGTAATTGTCCAATAACATACAAATCATTACTATTGGTAAGGCTTAAGATTATAATCTCTCGCTCATCACCTTGGAATCTATCAACGGTATCAACTCGTAATTGTTCGATTATTTCTGACGCCAGGTTATTATTTCTTAGTTCACCATAAATGAGATTGTTTTGATGGCGATATGGGGAGATAACTCCAATTTGTTTTGCTATTTCAATCTGATCTTCTTGAGAATATTGAGAGAGGAAAGCAGTAATTAATTTGCTAATAATTTTAGCTTCTCTGATGTTAAAGCGTGATTCAGTTTGAATATCAGTATCTTGTATGCCTTCTAAAGCAGTCTTATCTTTTTCAGTATTAAGAAAGACAACTGGATTATTTGATCTAAATACATCCAAGACAAATTTACCAAATATATCATCTAGAGTCTTTACTTTTGAAAATAATTTTAGAAAATCATCAATAACATGTTTACCAATTTCATCATTTGCAGGGATATAATTCACTTTTGGATAGAAGGCATTTTTGATTATCCGTGATATTGCTTCATTCATGCGATATTGTTCTGAAAGAATTACTATATTATCACTTTTTCCTTGGAAGAGTCGGAAGAGCCTTTCAAACATAGATGTTTTTAATGTATCTTTGGGTGTTAAACCAGCTTTCAATAAAATTAATGGCACCTCTGGAGTATGTTCAATTGTTTCCTCTGCAACAACAGGTGGTAACTGTTGATGATCACCAACTAAAACTATCCTTGGAAAACCATCTTGTGAGTCAGTTTTAGGGCTTAAATGTCGCAAGGCACCAAGGGTTGCAGGTTCTGTTGCTTGTCCAGCTTCATCAACAATTATCCAATTAAAATTCAAACCTTTCAATAGATTACTACCAACACTTCCTAGCGTGCCTACAATAATCCCCGCTTTTTGATAAATATCAATGCCTTCTTTCAAAATCTTAACTAAAACATCAGCATCTGCTCTATCATCAAGATTTTCATCATAAGAGGTTTGGTTAGGAATGATATATTCTCTCACATCCTCTGGGTGATCTTTGGAGTATGATTCTAAACGAACAATATATGGTTTCAACACTTCAAAACCAGATAATTTAGCAATGACTTCATCTGCAGCACGATGCGTATTAGCTAAAATTAGAACTGGTTTTGATAAGAGAGATTCAGTCTCATCAATATCTTTGGAACGCAATAAATAATATTCCGAAAAAATCTCTTTTGCTAATTGAGCAATCATTCGAGTTTTTCCTGAACCGGGTGGGCCTTGCACTAAGAATATTTCACCAGGTTCCAATCCCAGAGCTTTTTCTATTGCCTCCACTTTGAACGCGTCTAATTGTTTCAATAACCTTTGACGCTTTACTCTTTGAATTTTCTTTGGTTTTATTACCCCAAGGACTAATCTTGTGGTAGTTGGTAATTCATCCGATAATATCTTACGTCCAAGTATAGATGATCTGTTCATGGACTCAAACATAAAATCAGTTATTGATCTTGATTGCCATTGAGAAAAGATTACATGCTCAACTTGATCTATTCTAAAGATATCTGATATCTCTCCTCTTGTTTTCATTGTTGATCTTGTTTTAATTACCACTTCATGAGTATCAATTGATTCGATTGTTCCCTCAACACTGAAAATCTCTCCAGGTTTAAGGTGAGAAGGTGTCACAAATACATTATCGCCTTCTCTAATGCGAGTGAAAATTCGTTTATCAGATTTTAATGTCAAAATATATCTATAAGGATCGAATTTTTCCTTATGTAAGTTAGAAATGGTTATTCCTTGATCTTCTAATATTTCCACATCAGTAGTTGCTAATTTGTATAAATGTTGCTTGACATTATTAAGCTCAAATCTTAATTGTCTAAAATACCAAGACCAATATTCATAGAGCTCTTGAGGAAAGTGCAACCAAATATCGGGATCTAATAGCCTTCTCCCGTCAGAACAAATGCCTTGTTGATTTGAGGGGCAATAATTGCAAATTCGATTCCAATTACTGCTAAGCAAATTAAAATCAGTTCCTAATGCAGGCATAAACCTTCGTGATAAGAATTTGTTTATTTTATATCGATCATAACCTGACAAGAGACCTGATTCTATTGCATAAGCAATATTTCTTGTTTGTAAAAGCAAATCAAGATAGGCATCATTGTTTTCTTCAGTTAATTCAATTTTTCTTCTTTTAATGACTGCATGTTCTTCTAATGGAATGATTTCAGGGTTATCTTCAGCTAATTCTACATCAGCATCAAAAAATTCAATGAAGGTTTTTGGTGCTTTACCTGTTATTTTCTTAATTATCTCACGATAAGCAAAAGCTTGTATGCCACCTGGGTGAGTTACTCCTGTCAAAGGATCATAATCAGATTCAATGAAATACCGACTACCAGTTTTAATTTCCCAAAGTTCATCTTGATCTTCTTTTAAGATAATCTGATCAGCTCGTCCAGAAATCCCTCTGTCGGGAGAAAATAATAAACATTCATTGAGGAGCTGATTTTCCTTAATATCTGCAAATTGTATAGCAATTTGATCAACAATTATCGAATCAACTTGTAAGGGTAATTTCAAATCTTTACTAGGTCCTCGAAAATAATTCTTCCGAAGCAACACATCAAAATTATCTCGCCATTCGTCAATAATAGCTCGATTATATGATTTCATTGCTTTTGCAGGGTCAGCACTCCTAACCCATTCATTTGAAGCATATTGAATTCCCTTATGAATAGCGTTCCCCCTAACAAAACCAATAGATGTAGGAGCATTTCGGATGCTTCGTTGTAATCCTAGAAATGTTTCATAAAAATACTTTGCAGGGCAATTGAAAGCTAATTCTAATTCTCCACCTGTAATGTTATGATTTGGTGCTATAATGAATTTTAAAATAATTAATTGTCCAGGAGTGACTACTTTATTTTCTTCATCTAGTTTTTCAGGTTTCCAAACAGCTTTCATAATTTGTAAAAGGAGTTCTGCTGATCGGCCTTCAGAAGTTAAACCCGCGTAACAATATCTTAAAACACTATGATAATGTGAGTAAGAATATTCTTCAGCTATTCCAGGATACCATTCCATGGGATAAATCACAGCATCGCAAATAAACTCATGTGTTTTAGGATTTTTTAATTTTAAAATTAGGTGATACTTTTCACCTTCAGCATCACGATTTCTCTCAGCTAGTACCTGAAAATCTACATATAAAGGATAACCGGGTGAGTTTTTTAGTAAATCTAATTGAGCTAATAATACTTCCATGAAAAATACCACATCATTGATTTTCTCTATAAAGTTGGAAGCTGAAATTACTATTCGTTTCATCTAAGAAATATATATCATAAATTAAACTTAGGTGATCTGAAAAGATTGTTTGTAAATCATAAGCACTAGCCATAGTAGGCAAATCTTCAGCTATTTCCCTTAATTCTGTTTCAATTTCCAAATAGAGTTTAAGTGTTGTTAAAGCAGTCTTCAGAATTTCATCAGAAGCAGCGACTTTATCAAATTCATCTTTATTTAAGAGATAGATCTTATATAACCAAATATATGCTGCAAGGTATTCACGATTTGAAAGAGAAATTACACAACGAGCCAATAATTGCTGAGTTTTAACTTTGATATTACCTTCAACTAATTGACAAGCGATTCCATATAAAGCATCAACGGCTAAACGATAATGTTGCTGTTCTAAATGCGTTAACTTGTCATATTTCATGATAGAATCCATAACATCATCAAAAAACAATCCTTTACTTTTCAAGATTCTATCCGAATCTGTTTGGATAATTGCTTCTAATAATTTGTTTAGTTGTTTATAGAGATTGATTCTTTGTTGAAGTGCAGTATTTCGAGCTAAATTTGCTGCTTCATTAAAATAAGTTAAAGCGTTTTTGAATTGCCAGGTGTTAACACTTCTAACTCCCCTACTGAAATTCCTCAAAGCAAGATCCTCTGCAGGATTTAAAATTTCAGCCCCAATTCTTAATGGTGCACCTGTTCTTTCAGAGGTTAGAATTTTGGTTATTATTGTTTGAATGGCATCTGATTTTTCAATTGTTACAGAAGGATCTTCCGAATTATATCTCTTAGATTCAATCAATTCAACATTATTGTTTAAGGTTTTTTCAATTTCTTTTTGCATTTTTGACATAGAATTTCAAACCTTGCATGGATTAATTTAAACTCATAATAAGCACATACAAGAAATGCTAATAGGTTTTTTGATACAGAAAACATTTTGATATTTATAAGAATACATCACGGTCTTAATCGAAAGTAATTTGAAAAATCACTATCTAAAACGCCAGTTAATAAGAATCTATATTAAATTTGCCTTTTTGTTTTAGATTCTATATGCCGCCCTATATAGATTATGTCGAGTAATAGTACATACTTATAATATTTAGAGGTCGAACGGTTAAATGAAAAATATAACAAAAAGTAAGTTAACACTTACTATGATGTTTTTAATGATTGGATTAGTTTCATCAATAGCTATTATTGTTCCATCTAATGCTTCAACAGACACTTCTAATAATTCGATTTTTTACATGAATCCTTTGGATGGCGAAGATGACGGAGATGATGATAACGATGGTGTTTATGATGAATATGAACACAGAAATGAACGTCAAATTGAAATTCAGGTAGAAAATGGTGAAGATGAATCTCAAGCTGAAATTAAATCACAATTCTATGACCAAAATGGTACAGAAAATGAAATTGAATTCGATATTCGCACGAGTAAAGATGGCTTAGAAATTAGATATGGTTTTGGAACAGAGATCAACGATACTGAGAATGAATTAGAATTTAAAACAACATTCCTCTCCATTATAGAATTCAATGATACTGATTCAAATGGCATTTACAATAATTCAGTTGATGATTTAATACAAGAATATCTAATAGATGATTTCCAACCTATTATTTATACTTTTGAAAATAGAACAGACGCTGAATTACATATTTTCACAATGAATACTACTGATGGATATTTTTATGCTAAATTGTATATTAGTAATGAATTTGCATTATTTAGTGATTCAATATTGGCTCCAACAGAAGCAAAAATAGATATTGGTATAATGAATTTCCCCTATATTGAGGATGATACAAAATTAGCTCTTATGATAGAACTTGAAGCTGAAGCAGAATTTGAATATGATAATGAAACAGAGGACGAGGAATACGATCGCGCAGAATATGAAGAAGAATTTGAACTAAATGTTGCTGATTATAATGCATTCTTCTCATGGAGCGAAAATGCAACAATTGATGATACTATTGAAAATGTTAAAGCAAGCCCATTAATCGCTGGTGAATCTGATACTTACTTCTATTTAAATTACCCACATGGAAACATAATAATTCATGATCCAAAAATAGGAATGACAAACCTCTTAGTTGAAATCCCTGAGTCAACAGTAAATACAGGTATACCATTTTTCATCACGGGAAGCTTAATTTTAATTGGTGTATTCACCGTATCAGTATTTGGAATTATTAAAACTGCCAGAAAGAGGAGCTAAAAAGCTCTTCCTATTCTTTTTTTATTTTTCCGCTAAAGAGGACAGAATTGAACCTCGAGTTAATAGCAATTGTATTTTCTCATTATTAGGGAATCTACTAGCTAATTTATGTAATTCTGATAATATTTCTTCTAGCTCTTTTGTTCTATTTTCGCGAGCATATGTGCCAATGATACTTGTGAGGGCATTTGCAAATTCGTATTGTATATCTTCATCATCCCGATATTTATTGGCAAACATTCGCAGCTCAAATAGCAATTTATCGCAAGTGAAATTATGACGATCAGAGCAAAATCGACTAATAGCACTTGAATAACTCTTTGCAAAATGAATCAAAATAATCTTGTTCTCACTATTTTCCTTTGCTATCTCATGAAGGTTCTTTAGGAGAAAATACGTACCTTCAGTATCATAGGGACCACGTAAGGAATAGATTGCAATTGAATGAGCTTCAGCTAATAATTCTATAATTAATTCTTGATCAGGATACTTCAATTGAAGATTAGACAAGTCGTCAAGAATATTTAGCATATCAGCAAAAGCTTTCCTTTCACCAAACATCCGAACAGCATTTGTTAGTGTTTTTGCTAAATTTATTTGAATTTCTTTATTGTTTGGATAAGTTTCAGCTAACGTAAAGAACTCACTTATCCATTCGAAAAATTCATCTATAGGTTGTTGTGGTGCAAAATGAATGATTAAGTCTTT
>JAEORJ010000402.1 GCA_016840945.1 Candidatus Gerdarchaeota archaeon | reverse complement strand
CATTCGTAGTATCCTTTGGGATTTCAATTGGTATATCTAGACCATTTATTTCTTCTTTTTTGATAGAGAAATCAATAATTTGGTTTTGATTCTCTAATCCTTTTATTGCTACTGCAACATTTCCAGATATATCTTGTTCAGTGTTGTTATGGATATCAAGATTGATTTTTGATTTTTCACCTATTGCTGCTACCTTGAATTGAATATCGGAGTTATTTCTAATCTTGACTGCAGGTTGAATCTTGCCACTTGTGATCAATTTTATTTTCAAGTCTTTAAAATGCAATGTTGAAGTAATTGTTTTTGTAGCTTGATCATTATCTTTGAATGGCTCAGCTTTTCTATTTGCAATAAATCCAAGAGTTATTTCTGTTGCTTCACCTTTCTTTAAAATGATTTTTTCAGGAGGATTATTTAACCACTCTACTCCTTCAAATGGTTCTATTTTGAAAGGTATAGAAACTTCATCTGAATAATCATTCTGTAAGGTAATAGTTAATGAATTTGGTATTCCCATTATTATTTTATGTGAATTCAATCTTGACTTAGCAAGGATCTTCTTTTCATCTATCATTCTTTCGAAACTACAAAAACCCCAACCGTAACGATCCACTTCTGCAATTAAATAATCTTTGCCGTCCTCAAACTTGTATTGATATAATTCCATGCCATCGATAACATCATAATCTGGTCTTTGAATTAATTCTCGTTTGAGTGTTCCATACCAATCTGGGTATTTTTTAAACCAATCTTTTGCCACGGGTATATTTAACAATCCAGGTATGTAATCTTGCATATAGACTGTTGTTTCAGGAACCCAAAATAGTCCGATTTTCTTGTATAAAGGAACTGCTTCAAGATTGCCTGACCAAGTATGTAAATCAACTCGCGTGATGCCATGCTCATGAGCCCGTTTAAGAGCTTCAAGTAAGAGTCGTTTTCCAAATTTCTTACCTTTTGCTTTTGGGGTCACTCCTAAAATTGAGATATAAGCTGCTTGTTTGTCACGCCAATGAGGGTATAGTCCACAATAACCTGACAATTCGCCTTCATCATCTATAGCTATTAAATCTGCAATTGCTGATGATTCATCCAACCAATCATGTACCCTTTGTTCGGTATATGGCACCGCACCACCAAATCCTCCAGGCCATAATTCGTTGAAAGCATTAAACATTTCAGCCGCTTTTGTAGCCATAGCTGGTTCATATGTAGTAATATAACTAGAATCCTTTGACATTTTCTTTCACCAATAGTCTGGTACAATTTTACATTACATTAATTAAACTACTTTTGAATCTTATTTGCTGAATTTCTTTTTTGATTTGTTCTTTAATTTCATCTTTTTTCTGACTCATTTTTTTTCACCAATATTGTCTAATTGTAAATAGAACTTATGATGGTCACTTTAGATAAAAAAAGTGCAAAAATGTGACCAGCTAAGTCACATTAGCTTAATTTTAGCATTTTAATTTCAAAAGGTTCAAAATGTAATTTGATTTTTTTACTATTTATTTCATATTTTTTCTTAATTGATCCATCTAATAATACTTCATTGCATATACTGAATTTTGGAAGGCTATCTATTTCTGTTTCAATGTCTTTTTCTGTAATATTGTATATTGTAGCAAGTAGGCAATTATCCTTAATTCTTAATGATGATATTCTAACATCCGATTGATTTATAGTTATTAAGTTTTCAAGTAATTTATCATCTAGTGTGGCATGCTCCAGTGTAACGGTAAGAGGTTTTAATGAAAAAGCTTCAGAGTGATCCATAATATAACTCATTTTTTCATCTTTTTTATGGATTAGAATACTGTACTCAAAGGTATATTTCTTAAATAATTCTTGGGCACCAGGTGTTTCTAAAAATGGTCCTGCATGTAATGGTCGTTCTGGAAAGTCCTGTCTCGAGAGATAACCAATAGCTCTAATTAATGTTAATGCTAATCTTGAATTATCGACCAATTCCACTTCTGGGAGTCCTTTATTAAATAGACTAAATCCTACATCAAGCTTTTCAGCATTAATTCTGATAAATCGTTTTTGAGCTTGAATACCTGAAGGTTGCTCTACAAATTCCTTATAATCAAAAGGATTTCCTCGTCGCTCTATAAATCCAAAATGGGTCGATGTTAGAGTTTTTTCTGAGGTATATGGCAAATCAAAACAAATTCTCAATCTATGATCTTTTGCAGTATTTGTAATCGTCGTTGTCATATCAATTCTGGGAGTATCTCGATAAAACTTGAACACCGTTTTGATTGGAATCTTAGCAGTGCCAATTCTCTTCTCTCTTGAGTAATCGAT
>JAEORJ010000401.1 GCA_016840945.1 Candidatus Gerdarchaeota archaeon | reverse complement strand
TGCTAGTATAGATATAAAGATCGAAATCAACATCTAAACTATTATATTCAATATCTATCGAGTAGCTTCCTAAATCGTCATCAGTGATAACAACTTGATAGTAATTACCATAGACTTGTCTATAATGTCCATCATCGTCACCATCTTGTGATCCTGCAGTAGCTGTTCTTGTACCACCAATGGGAATTTCTTCGATAGTTTTTTGGTTTATTATTAAATCATAATTAGAGTCCCAGAAACCATAAATTTCTATAATATAAATTCCGGAAAAGAGAACCATTTGAATTCTCTCATAAGAACCATCCTCTGGATTATAGAATTCACTTAAACCTATTAAAGTGAAACCCATTGTGTAAAGGTAAAGGTCTGCATCACCATTTAATACTTGACAACTTAATTCATAAACAGCAGTATCATCAATAGTTATTTGATAGAAGTGTGATTCGTACTCATAAACAGTTAGTACTCCAGTAGCTAGTCCTAATTCTAATGGAGTAAATTCACTGAAAACACCAAAACCTGCAGAGTAAAAGTCATCTAGGAATTCATCCCATAGAGTTTCTGTTAACCAGTCGATATTTTCGAATAAATCTTCGTCATAAATATAGTGATCAATATATGTTTCGTACATTCCAACCCAAATAGGCATGAAAATTGAGACACCATAAGCTTTACCTGAATAAACACTATGTTGATAGTTGCTTATAATCAAATTATCAAATTCATTAAGCAATAATATTGCTGCTGTTTCAAGATCAGGATAAAGGAATGTTAAAGTAGTATTTTCAAGAATTTGTAAAACAAAATCCTTGTAATCAACAACATACAAATCATAGAACGCTAAAGTATTGAAGTAAGCTTCATCTATTCCTGAACCTTCACCATCTGAAATTACAATTGATAGATTTCCTGCAAAATAGTTTGTATATTGAATAATATTATCCATAACACTCAAATTAAGTGCAGAAAGAGTTACATAACTCGTATATGAATCATAATAAGCTTCATAAAAATCGACTAATGCTATCGCTAAGTTTTCAGCTGATGTTGTTGGATTTGTTGATAAAAAGTCCAATATATTGAAATAATCAAAACCATCTACAGGAACAGTTTCCTCTGAACCAACATAGAAATCAGCTAAATCTTTTAATTCATTAGCAACCTCGATCATATTCATTAAACAAGCATCATGGGATATCAAATCGATTTTTCTTGAATATTCAGTTTCTTTATTATAGATAGCTTGTTGCATTTCATCCATTTTTAAGCTATCACCAGAACTGCTATCATCCCAGCAGATACCGTCTATTCCACCACCATGATCCCACAAGTTTAACCAGATACGATTAGATATTGAAGAATAATTGTTTAAACCATATTCTAGAAGTAATTCAAGAGTGTCACCGTCACCCATATTTAGTTCACCAAAATCCTTTATCAAAGTAGAGGCTATGGTGCCATAATCAATATCATGAGTTATTTCATATAAACGAGTGCCAGTCCAATCACCATCTGTTGTATCATATCCCGGTGTTCTATCCAATAAAGCGAGAACCTTAATTGAACCTGAATTGAACCCCTCCTCAAGCTCATTAATATCGCTCATTGCATTTTCTTCGAGATTATTATCTCCATCAAGATAGTTAAGAATCAACCATTCATACCCAATATCGTTTACGCCTATTTCCGATTTTGTTAATGGATTAACAGTAGTAACACTTTTTGTTTGAGTAGGATTGGCCATAAAAATACCTTGAGTAAAGATTAATATCATAAATAACATTGGTAAGAAAATACGCAAGTAACTTCTTGTATATATTTTATCAATTTTTTTACTCATCAAAGTTAGCTCCAAATTTTAAAAATAGATTAACTCTAATTTTATTGAAATGTTTTATTATTAAAGATTTTAGATTTGAAACAAATGATGGTTAAAAAAGGAAAAAATGGTATTTTTATTAAGAAAAAAAGAATTAAGATGCGTCTAATTTGTGAGCATCTAAATCCTTCATTATAATTGACAATACGGTACCAACTGCAAAAAGAACTGTTATGATAATAATGTTGATAAAAATCAAATCAGCATTTAGTTCACTAGTAAGAATTATACAACCAAGAAGAGCTATACCACTGACTTGACCTATCCACATCATAATACCATTTGATGTTTCTTCTGGTAAAGGATAAGTCATTTCTGCTGCATATGTTAAACCAACTGGTAAAGCAGAAACAAGGAAAAG
>JAEORJ010000400.1 GCA_016840945.1 Candidatus Gerdarchaeota archaeon | reverse complement strand
GGAGTGAATAAAGAACTCTATGACCAATTTAGTGAATATCGAATCAAGCAAGGCTTATCAGCTGGAGATGCTTTTACATCATTAATTTATACCATTATAAGACAACCATGGCGCATGTCTAGCCCTAGATCTCAAGATCATCACAAAAGACCGGGTGTTGTTCCTGAAAAAATTTGTGACCTTGAAAGATTAACGGTTACAAAAGAAGATCTTACTGCTGCAGGTGAAAAAACGATGTTTTTATTTAGAAACATCAATGAACTAATTTTTGATAAAGATGTAGATTCAACAACATTACTCAAACATGTAAAAGTGATTAGTCATTGTAATGTGACTTATCGAAACAACATTCCAATTATCATTCAATATGGTCTTACCAGAAAGCGCCACACATATACTCATCCAACAGATAAAGAATTATTAAAAGATATAACTATTAGAAATGTTTCATCTACATTTTATGATGAGTTCATTTCGATAGCAAAAACAGAAGGGGTTACCACAGGCGAGCTATTCTCGAGATATATTGATAATACTCTTCCTTTCCTAGAGGTAACAGAGGTTTTACACACTCTGGGTGATCGAGAAATTTTGATTGTATCTAGAGAAGACAGCCTTGAAATTAAACGTAAAGATTTGGAACTTCTAGGAGACAGAGGGATTATTTTTTACGCAATAAAGAAATTAGTTTTTGAGGATGATATAAAGCAAGAGCTTTTCCTTAAAGCAGTACTGAAAATAATAAAGTGTCCTAATGTATCCTTACCAAATAATATACCAAAACTTATTGCTTTATCAAGGGCTATTCAAAGTAATTAATTAAAAAATGAATTCTCTAAATAATCTTAGAGAATTCGTGATATTCTCAATTCCTTTTTGAGGGTAATTTTAATCCCATAAGTAAATCCGACTCATAAATAGTGAAATTATTAGCTAAAAGTTTTGATACAAAAAAATCATCAGATTTTCGAACAACCGTTATCACGTTAAGGTCTTTTTTTGCAGTTCTTAGTTCATTTAATGCATATCGAATTAGCTGTTCTGTCAGTTCGATTTTATGATCAGGATCAATAATTAAATCCATTGAATGATAATCATCATAAGATCGACCCTTAGAGATATATAAATTAGCAACAATTTTATTTTTATAAAATACTACCAAACGTTTTGCTTTTGAAGGAAGAAAGATATTAACAAGAGGTCGTATCAATCGTAGAATTAATGGTTGAAAGTATTTTATTTTGTTAACCGGCAGAAAAGTTATCACTTCTTTTGGGGTTACTTTTTCTTCTAAGTTATATAACGCATTACTAGTTTTTTTATCGCGTTTCATTTCAATTATTTTATAATCACTTGGAAGACAAATCTCATAACTAATTGGATAATTATTAGGTTCCAATTTCATTTTTAATTGGGTATCAAAATGCTTGAATTCCATTTTTTTATACAGCTCAAATGCAGGAGTATTCTCTTCATAAACCTCAAGAATACACATTTTTGCATTATTCCTTACAGCATGATCAATTGATTTTTCAATTAACTTCCTAGCTAGGCCACGGCGACGATAATCTCTATGTGTAGCAACCATTGATATTTCCCAAAAATCGCCTGCATAACCTACATTAACAGTAGATACAATTTTACCGTCATTATTTTCAAAAAGGAAACCATCAAATGCATGTCTGAAATTTTTAGAAAACAATCCCATTATTTTGAATATTGGTAAAAGAGATTTTTGCTCGTTAAGAAAAGATCGCATTGTTATTCCTTTTGCAGTTAATTCCTTTTCAAATATATCATCATAAAAAGGTATTAGCTCTTCAAAATCATGCTTAAGATTTATTGGCCTCAAAGTAAAATTTTCATCAGATATTGCTATTTCATTCATTTTTTATCACTGAAGATTGATTTAATCATTATAATAATTTGATGATTAAATTATTATCCACCAACTATATAAATACTTAGATTATTAAAATATTTTAATGATTAAATTTATAAAATCAAATTTACAATCATAAATTGTCAGAGTGTGTGAATGATGAGTCGTAAAATAGATAGCCTAGACGTTACGTATAAGCAAAAAAAAGAAGATAAAAAAACAATTTCAAAAATTGATGATGTTTTCAATATAGAAACACGACATGCTATAATAATGGCAATCGATACTTTTGGATCTTCAAACATTAAGAAACTTGCTTCTTTTTTAGGGAAAAATGATGCAACAATCTATTACCATATTAAGGAATTATTAAAAGAACCTGCGCTATTAGAAATTGATCAAGAAATAACAAATAATCAAAAAGGGATTTTTTATAAATTAACAAATCTCGCTATAAAATACTTTACTGAACCACCTGTTGATAAAATGGATGAGCTATTTACGCAATTGTATGATTTAATTACAACTAAATCCGATCAAGAAGTAGCGAATTTTTATTTTGAATTAATGGCTAAAAATCCAGATTTAGGAAAAACTGCAGATAGGGATAGAAGAAGATTCGCATATAATCATATTCTAGAAAATTTTATGATCAATAATATTGAAAGAGAAGAACAATTAATCCTACAAGGAAACAAACCATTAAATAAAAAATATCCAATAGGCAGTTTATTTTTAAATAGCATTGAGATGAAAATAACACACCCCAGACAATCTGGCGAAGTGATAAGAATATTTACTGAAATGATGAAGAAATTGGGAGAACTAAAAGTAAAATATCAAAATGAAATAAATGAGAAATCAATTCCACCTAATGAACAAATCAATTTGAGATGTCATGTTGTAGGTGGAGAAATAGCTGAATTTGATTTTGATAAAAAGTGAATTATAAATCAAAATCAAGAATTTGTGCGATTTCCTTCATTAGATTAGTCATTTTTTCATTATGATAATTTATTCGATTTAGAAAACTAAACATTGTAG
The DNA here is from genome assembly GCA_016840945.1 of Candidatus Gerdarchaeota archaeon. Next base: position 3,988 of record JAEORJ010000400.1, on the reverse strand, counting down.
CACTATCAATATTATTTTCGTTAATGAATTGTTCTCGCTCTTCAAGCCATTCAATAACTCGTTTCTCAGATTCATTATTGATAGCTTTAAATTCTAATAAAAATTCCTTAAATCGATCTTTAGAAATAGCAGGATTTAAAGCTTGAGCAAATTTTCCACCTTCCGCAAAATAATCATCATATTTAGTCTTGTCTTTTTTGCTTTGAAAATTAAAACCTCTTGAAGTGCGACCAAAGTAAGCAATATTGTGCCTTCCCTCATGTAGCGTTGAAATAACATCTAATAAACCAAATTCTTGCATTTTTTGTAAGTGGAAATATAAACTCTGTAATTTCATTTCTTCATCCAATTTTTCATTTGCCATATCAAGCAATTCTTTGGCGGAAAATGCATGTCGAATATGTTTAGTATCATCAAACCATACTTCCTCTTTCCCTTTTCTTATGAAATGTAAAATTAAATTCCTTACTTCATGAGTTAAGATTTCTTCACTCGGTATATCGATTTTTATAACCATAGGTAATGTATCCCAATATGTAAATAGCAATTCTCTCTTTTCCTGCTCTTTTTGTTTTATTTTTTTACTCATGAAAACACCTGTTTTAGTTCTAGCTTTAAATGTCTAACCGAAATATATATAAGTTTCGACCATTCAATTATAATTTGAACGGTACCATTCAATCAATGATTGAATCGTTCTAACATCTATTGAACAGCAAATAAAATTTAATTTTACGTGAAAAAAATGAGATATAGAAATTTAGGAAAACATGGACTGAAAGTATCAGAAATAAGTTTAGGAACTATGTTTTATGGTTCAAAAGTAGATAAAGAAGCAGCTCTTCTCTGTCTGAAAGAAGCAATTGATCAAGGAATTAATCACATTGATAGTGCAGACCTTTATGGACTAATTGATGATATTCAAATTGATTCTAAAAAACGAATAAGAGCAGAAGCAATTATAGGAGAATTTTTGAAAGATTATAATCGAGATGATTATGTCATTAGCAGTAAAGTATTCACTAAAATGCGCGAATCGATTAATAGCGGCGGTCTTAATCGAAAACACATCAGAGAAGGTATTCAAGATTCACTAAAGCAATTACAAACAGATTTTCTAGATATTTATTATTGTCATAGGCCTGATCCAAGCACACCATTAGAAGAAACTATTCGAGTTATGACGGATTTAATCGAAGAAGGATTGGTGCATTATTGGGGAACAAGTCGCTGGTCTGCAAGCCTTGTTGAAAGAGCGATTGGTTTATCAAAATACTTGGGACTCATTCCACCATCAATTGAACAACCAAAGTATAATTTCTTTGAGAGATCACTTGAGGTTGATCTATTAGAAGTTGCTAAGTATCATGGTTTGGGATTAATAGCTTACCAACCATTAGCTGGAGGTATTTTAACTGGCAAATACATTAGAGACATACCAAATACAAGCAGAGCAGCTAAAAGTAAATACCAAATGGGGATGTTAGAGCAATTTGGCGAAAATGTTTCAAAATTAATTCCTATTGCTGATTCTCTCGAGATACCACTAAATCAATTTGCTATTGCATGGGCATTAAGGCATCAAGAAATAACTTCAGTTATTACTGGAGCATCAAAAGCAGATCATGTTAAAAATAACTGTGAAGCGAGTGGTATAGAACTTTCTAGCGAAATCATTGACCAAATTGATGAAGTTCTAAAAAATAAATTACAATCAAGCTATAGATGAGTGAAGTAAAATGAAATATAGAAATTTAGGCAAACACGGATTAAAAGTATCTGATGTGAGTATAGGAACTATGCATCATGGTTCTTATATTAATGAAAAAGTATCACATAGTATTTTAGAAGAAGCACTAAATCAAGGAATAAATTTTATTGATTGTGCAGATCGTTATGGAATTTATGATTCAGAATTACCAATGGAGCAACGAACACCAGCTGAAATCCTATTAGGCAATTTTTTAAAGAATACAGACCGTGATGATTTGGTTATTAGTACAAAAGTTTTCTATAAAATGCGAGAAAGTGAAAATAGTGGAGGTTTAAGTCGCAAACATATTAGAGAAGCAATTGACAGATCATTAAAGCTTTTACAAACAGATTCTATAGATATCTATATTTGTCATAGACCTGATAGAACTACGCCTTTATTGGAAACCATTATGACTATGACAAATCTTATTGAGGAAGGAAAAATCCATTATTGGGGTACAAGCTGGTGGCCTCCCACACTTGTAGAAAGAACAATTTGGTTAGCAAAGAAGCTTGGTGCTATACCACCACATGTTGAACAAACACCATATCATTTAAACGCCAGATTTATTGAAGTAGATCTCTTAGAAGTAGCTAAATATCACAAACATGGTTTAATAACTTTTGAAGCATTAGCAGGCGGATTATTTACAGAAAAATACCTTGAAAAAATACCTAAAGGATCTCGTGCGGATAAACATAGTCGTTATACACCTGAAAGAATTGTAAGTTATAATGTCAAAGTTCTAGCTTTGAAAGAAATAGCTGATAAGCTTGGAATTTCAGTTCCTCAATTAGCAATAGCTTGGACATTGAGGTTACCAGAGGTTTCTACTTCATTAACTGGTGCATCCAAACCTGAACATATAAAAGAAAATGCAAATGCTTCGGGTGTAGAGCTTTCAAATAACATTATTGAAGAAATTGAATCAATCATGGAAAATAAACCTACATCATCATATCGTTAAAATGGAAAAAATAAGAATCATCTTCACAGATTAAATTCTGTGAAGAAAATAATTTTTTATAATGTTAATTCAAACTGAGCTGAGGAGCCTAAAAACTCAAATTTCATTGGTTTATATTTTTCAAGCTTAATATCGCTAATGTCACTATAAGCAGCGTGAATTTGTTTAAGTGATAACTCATTTTTGATTGAAGCAATCTTAGCTAATAATTGTTTCATGTAATCAGCATTTGCAGCATAAATAACCATAATTGAAGCAATAGTTGGTACAATATTATTTTGGTTTAAACCAAGATAACCTTTCAATTCATTATTTTCTACAATTACAAATTGCATTCGATTTATAGTAGTATCATTTCGAATTCTTTCGTAAAAATTATTAGCCCAATCAATATCGCGACCATATTCATCAGCTAAAATTTTTGCACACATTTCTTGATGTTTATCATAGTCAAAAGCTATTATATTATCTAAAGAAATTGAACTATCAATATCATCAAGATTGACATTATAAAGAAAATATGCTTCATTCACTAATTTATAGCCTAAATTTTCAGCATCTTTTTTTGATTTATTTGCAAAAGCTCCGTAATTAGATAGAACTTTTTGCACACCTTTATTTTTCAAAATAGCAATTACTTTTTTGAATAAAATTTTCTCAGCATCCTCATATCCTGTTAAAACGGAGGGTGGGGTGAGATTAGCTCTTTGTATACCATCATCACCTATAGGTAATACTCGAGATGTTAAGAAACCAATCATTTTTTCCCCTTTAAAAGCATATAATCTTGTTTCAGGATCAAAATCCTCAGCAGTGTAAACTTCCTTTAATCGTGTTGCAGGAGTCTGATGGGGAATTAAAAAAGTCTTCGCAACTTCTCTACCAATTTTCTCTTGTTCATTTTCAAAACCGGGTTGATAAATCTTAATCTCATAATCAGTCATTAGAAATCACACCAATTAAAAATAACATATAATAGTTATACTTAAGAGAATATAAATATTCTCAAAGGTTTGAGAAAAATAGTTCATGAATGTGAGAAAAAGAAGTCATTAGAATGTTTTGAGAATATCTGTAAAAAGATTATTATTGATATTGGCACCAGATAGTACAGCAACAATAACTCGATTTTTATCTAATAATGGTTGATCCAGCAATGGAACAATTGCAGCAGCTGCAGCTCCTTCTGTAAGTTGATGATCTTCTTTCCATAAGAGGGATATCGCTCTCTTAATAGTCAATTCAGATACGACTTTCACATCATC
>JAEORJ010000049.1 GCA_016840945.1 Candidatus Gerdarchaeota archaeon | reverse complement strand
TTGAGGATTTTTCTCAAGAACTATTTTTCCATATATCTGCTCTTCTAATCCTCCCCTACCTTTTGAATGCTTTATTATAAGTCTATTAAGTAAGATCCCAAGACTAACAAAACCGAAATAAACCAGTCCAATAATTAAATACATTGCAATGGCTAATGGAATAGTTAGAATGAAAAAGGCATTGAATAATGGTCTGAATATTATAGTCCAAGCAATATCTTCCAAATTAATATTTCCATTTATAACTAAATAGACAGTGATTATGTGGATTATTGGTAAAAGAACACTAAGAAAAATAGCTATTACCCCACCAATGACTAATCCACCTTTTTTGGTTGCAAATAATCCAAGTAAAATACCTGCAAGTATTATAAAGAATATACTTAAACCAAAATTATAATGAATAGAAACAATTGCAAAAACAAAGAACATTATAGTAAGAATTAAACCAATAACATTTCGAGCTATACGATTTTCAAAAAAACTGTTAATAGATACTTCCTCCCATTAGTACAAACTTTAATTTCTCTAATAAATATTTTCAAAAATAGCTCTGTTGTTGATTAATCGCAAAGGGATTTATGATTCAATCTATGTTTTTGGATAACCTATAGTTTGTGCAAATAAAACAATTTGTTCAGGATGTAATCTTAACTTGTCAGCAATACAAGGTTTATCGCAATTGTGGAACCAAGTTGCTAATCCCTCTGATGCAGCATAAAGGTAAATATTCTGGGCAATGAACCCTGTATCTGTATAATAGTACGATTTCCGCACCTCTAATTCGCCAATGTATGGATCAGGTTGGCTTGGCCCAAGATCGTAACGAGAAAGGTCTGTTATATAGATGATGTTTACTGGTGCGTTACCTATTATTTGAGCTTGCTGCCCTCTACCGCACATCTTCCGGTAATCTCCAAACAAAACAAGTTTCAAGGTGTGTGTACTCTCATATAAATATACACCCTCTTTCAGCACAACATAAAGATCGATTTCCTGTGAGTTACTCGCAGATGGTGCTGTCCTTCCAATTTTATTAAATGACGCCTTATCACGGTTCGCTCCAAAAGCTGCCCAGAGAAGATTTGAAAGAATTTGTAATGGAAGTTCTTTTGAACTTATATTTCGATTTGTCTGTCGTAGTTGAAGTGTTTCCCACAAAGTTTTTCCACCTTTTTTATCAGGTTTTGGTAGAAAGATTTGTTTTGGTTCTTCTTTTTCCTTTTTTTTATCTGACATGATTTATCACGTATAAACTAATAGCTTGCAAACTATAATTAGAGTTTTTTTCTTCTAAATCTAACTATAGCCTGTTGTACTTGACACTCAATGTAAGGTTAATGTATCAATCTATAAACACTATGGCTTTGAAATTTCAGCTGAATCAATCTTGCCTAGCACAACCATCCCTCATTAAAAGATAGGGCAAAAACCAGCAAAGATTTAGTATAGTCAATGAATCATATCAAAGAATTTTAATTTGAATAATAAACCAAATTATATTTCTTTTATTTGATTAACATTTCAAAAAATACACTATTGTTCAGACACTTGAAAAAAAGAAAGAAAAGAAAAAAAAAGAAAAAACTTACATCGTATTTAGAGCTTTTACAATGTAAGGTTGAATTCCCAAATAGGCGTAATAGCTATTTGGTCGTCCATAATCAAAAAATGGTTGTACAGCGCAATTAACCCAAAGGTACGTTTCTGCATATACTGCTTCTGAATAGGTTATTTCTGCTCCTATCATCAGTCCTAATCCCACAGAAACTCCTGCTCCAACTGACATTGTTTGTTGACCATTATTATCCTTATATTCCATTACAAACCCATAGGTTTGTTCGTAAGTCTTAGTATGGCTATCAATCTTTGTTACTCCAGAGTTTCTGGGATTATCAGGCACCCAACCATATTGTATGAGAAAGTCATCAGCAGATAGATAATAGTATTTAGAACCAGCATAATTACAATCAATTAGCACATCCATATATACTTCTGAAGTTCCTGGGAGAATTATTGACATTTTACTGATATAGTATTCATATCTGATATGCATAATAACATCTGGGCAATTATTGTCTAACATCACACCGTAGTAATTGTCTGTTAATTCTTCATACCAATTGAGTATACTAACACCGAGTTCGACTTCGACATATTTACCTAGAGATCCTCCAAGTTTTAATTTAATGTCTATTTCTACGCTGGTAGTGTCACCAACATGGTATGCACTCATTACTCCATATACCTCTGGAGCAAATAACCAGCAAAGAGGTATTGCTTGATGTACTGGAATATTATATTGGATATTTGTTAGTTGAACATTATCAATATAGATATTGTCAACGTAGAATTCTGTGTAACAATAAGATTCGCTGCCAAAGGTTAGGTATAGTAATTCATCTGCTTGTCCTATTTGTCCATAGGCATAATTCGCACCATCAATATAGATAGAATAATCAAGATAACCATTTGAGTCAGTTTGAAGAATGATGTTGTATTTGTACATTTGCTTCTCATTAAAGTCAAGATCAACGTTTTTGCAATAAGTAGTGCCTTCCCAAATGCACACTCGGTCATATTTTAATTGGAATGTTAGTTGTTGCCCATTATTACAATACATTTCAAGATAACCATCGTCACTCCAATCATTATATTGGCTATACAATCCTGCTTCAAAGGATATAAGTAGTGGATTGTGAAGATCGTAATTTACTGGTTTGTATACCATTGGAGCAGCACCATATTGCATTTGAGTTATTTTTAACAATCTGCCGGTATTAGGATTCACTAATCCTAAGGTTGTTGATTCGACAATTCTAACATCACTGTAACCACTATACTCGAGAATACTCCAACCATTGGGATTTTGACCAACACTCTGGTCTTCAAAGTGTTGCCCTAAAGGGTCATTCGGATCATTTGGATCAGTTCCTAATAGCAGTTCTCTAGCATCAGTTACACCGTCCCCGTCAGCATCAGGAGCGGTTACCGTGACATAACAATGATCATACAATGCACTAATTGAATCATAGACTTTCATATAAAGGTCATCTACACCAGCTACCGATGGAGTATAGGTATAAGTAATTGCTGAATAAGAGCTCCAAGAACCTGTTTGAACTTGAACGCCGTTTTTCTTGAGGACATACCCTCTACCACTATAACTGCTTTTAGCTTTCCAGGTTCGAGAAACACTGGTGCCAGCAGTTACTGACGTATCGCTTGGAGTTGAAACCCAAGCAAGAGGAGTCGATCCCCCTCCTCCAGGGTCAATAATAATATAGCTAGCAACTAATTCAGAACCAGTTGTAAAGACCACTAGTGTGAGAATTAATCCTAGTAAAAGAATTTTATTAGTTTTCATCTTATTTCCTCCTTCATTATTCCAACAATCACTATTAGCTAAAAAATGAACAATGTGATCACTGTGTTTTCCATCTTCCCTTGGAAAACTACTTTCTGTGAGTCTTTTGTTGATTGCGGGAATATCATTATATTAATATCTAAAAATAAAAGAGTTTCTTCCTTAATTCCAATTTGATTAATTAAAAAATTCGAGTCCTCTTATGAACATTCTTGTCTTGAGATGTTAAATTTTATAATGTCTATTTTAAAAATAAAAATATCAGGCACAATAATTGAAAGCTTAAAAAAGATAGAGAAAGAAGAATTAACTTCTTTCTTATTATTCATGTTTTTTTAGCTGGGATTTGTTCAGTGCTCATTTTTAATCCTTTAAAGATAAAGCCAATGAAAATAGCCATAAGTGAAGCTACGAAGATCCAAACAACTAGCTTGGAAAGATAGTAAATGGTGGCACCAAAAGCAAGGTCCGGAACAACTGCAACACCAATTATGAAGATAATTAATCTGAGTATTGTCAATGCAATCAAAACAAAATGTCCCTTGAAGGTAGGCATTTCATACCCATATTCTTCATTTGCTTGTTTGATGAATTTATTGAAAAAGAGCAAAGAGATGAATAGACAAATAGCTGCTAATAGTACAAAGACAATTGTACCAACATATGCTGACACAGGATTACCATTTAGATAAAGGAAGGGCACAGGTGATGACCAATTAGCTGAATAAGCGATTATCCAGAAAATTGTAAAACCAACGAATAATCCACCAGAAATGAATAGATTTATTCTCATTTTATCTTGATATTGCATTGCTGATAGAAAAATCGCTGCTGCAATTAAGAAGAAGCAAATGTAGGCTACAATACCAAGACCAGTCACAAATCTTCCGAAAATTACACCGTTAAGCGGCCAATAACCACCCCAAGCATTAATACTGAAGCTTACCGTTATAAGTATACTTTGAATGATCATCAATAGGAAGTAAAGTATTGGTATAATTGATGCCCCAATAAAAGTAAATTTACAGATTATTAAGAGAGTGTTAGATTCGCTAGGTTCAGTTCTTGTTGTTTTTGTTGTTGTAGTTGGTTTGGTAGTTTTTGTAGTGGTGGTTCTTGTGATAGACCCAGCAGACACCTCTCCTTTTTCTTTCTTTATGCTATATTCTTCAGGATCGACTTGCACTACCACAGTACCAAATATCCTATCTGTTAAGGTTTGATTATTATTGCTGCTGCTAATCATAAGATAAGGAATAAGCACAGGGATAGGAAGGAAAACTTCAATCCAATTGACAATTGCACGACCAACGAGTAATCCAATGTCACCTTCACCTAAATCTCTCAATTCCCAAGTTTCTTTACTGACAATTTTTTTAGTGGTAATATGCTGTCTGATTTTACCGTTTGTTTGCCCTCTTCGTTTATAAGGAAGGAAAATAAAAGCCCCTATAAATGTTAAAAGGGCACATAATTGACAAACAACTCCACCAACGATCATTAAAGCGTCACCAAATGAAAATGCAAATAAAATACTGCCCGTTATTAGCAACATAACAGGAACGAGAAAATCAGGAACTAAACCAGCCATAGCTCTTTGTTTAAAAGTGGCTAAAGGCTCTTTAACATCCGGAGTTTTTTCACTCATATTAATCAACTTGTTTTAAGTGTGTTTTATAATCTCTTAATAGTGCTTACAACCAAAAATAAGTCTTTTGTCAATTAATCCCTTTAAAAAAAAGATGACTAAAATTCAGTTATTAATTAAAATCCTCCTTATTTATAGAAGATTTTGCTGACTGTTAAGAATTTTATAAAAAATTAATCTTTTCATATAGTAAATTTTCATTTGCTTTTTATGAAGCAATTATATGAAATTTTAGTTATTATTGGCACTGTGATCATAGTAGCTACCCCATCGATTTGGCTAGGTGTTTATTTTTACACCCTAAACTGAACCAACACTACTGATGTTACAATATATTGAAATTGAGCCTATTTTTGTTGATAGTTCATAAATTGAATTAATATCTCATTCATAGAACTCTAGAAGTTCTATTCCCTTATTTTTAGCTGGAATTAATTTTACATATAAGTTACATTAATCTAGAGTAAATGTTACATTTTTAACAATAATTTAACAAAGATAGTTTGCAACTTCTATAACTGCTCATTTAGGGGAACCATCAGGATGATAAAGATGAAATTCAATCAAGTTGTTAAATTAAATTTCTTAGCGCTTTTGTTAATAATTATTGGCAGCATGATTACAACGATAACAGCTTCATTGCCTGAAGGTAGAAAACTTGTCATTCTTCATGAACAAACCTTTGGTGGTATAGATGTCGATTATAACTATGCACTGATTAATGGTTCTGATGGTGGATATATCATGGCAGGACACACTTCCTCTTTTGGTGCAGGATTAACCGATGCCTGGGTAGTAAAAGTTGATAATGATGGGAATCATCAATGGAACTATACCTACGGGGGAACAGATTCTGATGTAGTTCTTTCAATAATAGCAACTTCAGATGGTGGTTATGCCTTAACAGGCATTACAGAATCATATGGGTCAGGGGAGTGGGATGTCTGGTTAATCAAAATTGATAGTGTGGGGCAGATGCAATGGAACAAAACTTATGGCGGGTCAGATAGTGATTGGGCAGGTGCTTTAGCTTCTACATCTGATGGTGGGTATGTTATTTGTGGTTATACTGAATCATTTGGTTTAGGAGAACGAGATTTTTATGTCATTAAGACGGATGCTTTTGGAACTATGCTTTGGAATAAAACCTATGGTGGCTACGCTTCCGAACGTGGTAGTTACCTAATAGTCACTGAAGATGATGGATTTCTATTAATTGGGTTAACTGAAACTTTTTCATATGGTTCTCAAGATATGTGGATTGTCAAAACAGATGCAAATGGTAATCATCTTTGGAACCGAACAATTGGTGGTTCAAATAATGATTGGCCATATGCTGGAGTTTCCTCTCCTGATGGTGGTTTTGCTATTACTGGTTTAACACAATCATACGGTGCTGGAAATTCAGACGCTTGGTTAGTTAAGATTGATCAAAATGGATATCCTGAATGGAACCACACATTTGGTGGCCCAGCACTAGATTATACCACCACTATTATTAACTCAAATGATGCTGGGTATGTTTTAGCTGGAAGAACAGCATCCTCCGGAGAAGGAGGAGAGGAAATGTGGTTAATTAAAACTAACTCTTTTGGGGAATTAGAATTTAACCAAACTTTTGGCGGAACTAAAGCTGATGTTGCTTATGGAGTAGTTGAAAATGGTAATGAAGGATATTGTTTGGCTGGTAGAACTTCATCTTTTGGTGCTGGAGCAGAGGACATCTGGTTCATAATAGCTGTTTTTAAAAATGAAACAATAGCTGGTTTCACATATAGCATTATGATTGTAGCAATTACAGCAATTTTAATTTTAATTCGAGCTAAATCTTCACATTTGTCTAAGAAAGAAAATAAAATGATAAGCAAGAAACCATAGGCAATCATATTGCAAATTTTAATTTTCATAATGGTTTCACGAAAACGATTTTTCGTGAATTATTTCAAACCTTTTGCTATTGTCTCAGCTTGTATGGCTTTATTTATATCACCGAGTCCTTTGTAAGCTTTTGCAAGGTTAAGCCAGTTCTGTTTCACGTTTGGTTCCATTCGAGTAACATTTTCAAATGTTCTAGCTGCAACAGTGAATTGTTTTCTATTGAGGAAAAGCTCACCCGATTTCTTAAAATACTTGAGCCCTCGAGCGAACATCCTTTTCTCGAGATAATGAGTGACTATTATCGTTAATTCATCCAACTCTTGAGGATTTAAGGAGAGAGCAATATCACCTACTTCATCAGCTTTATTTGGTAAATTAATACTGTCATAAATAAGTACAAGTGAGAACCAATAATTAGGATCTATCGGTTTCTCATTCATTCTACCTAATTTCTCGAGTAGTGCGTTATGAGTTAGATAAAACATACCTCTTAACTTTTCAACTTCGTCTAAATAAGCAAAATCATTTCCATATTTTCTCTTAATATATAGTGGAAACTTATCTTTATTCTTGTATTCTATAAAACTTACTTGATAATCCGTGAAAAGAGCGCTATAAAAGATCACTTCTTTTCTGATTATTGTTTCCAAAGTAATTTGTTTAGATAGTTTGAAAAAACCAATTATTTTATCAGCCCAAATGTTAAGAATATTTAGTTTAATTGGTGGTACATTTGAATAGCTATTCAATCCTAAATTTTGTAATATTTGCTGGTATTTTTTCGGATGGATTATATCAAGCATTCCTAGTATTTCATCAAAAATTTTCTTGAGTGTTAAAGCTATTTTTTCAGCTTCTTCGGTCATTGGTTCCTTTGGTTTAAATAAAGAAAATCCCATTAAATCATTATCATCAGAATCAGCTTTTTTTGGTGCTGCTTTTTTCACATAGAAGGGATCATCAAGAATATCCGCGTCTCGAGCATCAATCTCATAACCTGTTATTAAAGGCTCAATTAAATCCGTTATTGCATAAGCTATATTCTGAATGGGTGTTTGTGAAGTCAGTTGTTTCTTATCAATTAATTCCTTGGCCCAATCGGTTATCTTATTCTGATTAGCATTAATTACAGTTGTTATATTCATCTTTCCTGTTATCATCCGATTTTGTTTTAATTTAGATAATTATAATTAGCTAGTTATTTCAATTAACAGTTTTGTTTAAATCTTTATCGAGCTCAAATTATTGACTTAATAATCAATTAAATCAGTTCAAATATAATATCCGTAAAATCTTGAACTCTAAAGATGGAAGCAATTATAATATTTCCAATCTAATTATTATAAATAAAAAATAAAAGAAAAAAAGGATAAATAGCGAATTATGATGTTTTTTCAGCTACTAAAGTAAAATCAAGGCTTTTGAGAGTACCATTTCTTTCTGCAATTGTATTTTTTATGATTTCTTCTGCAACATCAATCTTATCCATTGTATGTGAAATATGGCATACGATATTTTTTCCAGCAATCTCTAGATTTTCCAATAATGCTTTCACTGCAGGTGCTGGTTTATCACCCCAAATGGGTCCAAAAATGATTATTTCATTATAGTTGCTAGTATCGATTTTTTTGGCTTTTTTCGCTAATCTTCCTTTAAACATAAAATGGAAAACAACTCTTAAAAAACCACCATGTGTAAACTCTATTATATCCAATTTCTCTTTTTCAGCTAATTCTTTGGCAAATTGCCTATTATTTCCTGTTAAAGAGAAAAAAACAATTAGTTTGCTCATTTTGTCAGCCATCTATATTTTTCTATATCCTATTTTCTATTTACTTTTAATTTTTTTCATACGTGTTCTATCAAACTGAAGTGTAAGCAAAACATTAATTTTGTCATATTTTAATTGATTTATATTATAACATTATTAAATTCTACAAAATTAAGTAAAAAGTATAAAAATATGACGAAAATATTTTAATAGTATGACGAAATTATTTATTTGTAACAATTATGTTACACGGAGGAGAAAAAGCAAATGAGAAAAAGAACTTTACTAATTGTTTTAGCCTCAGTTTTAATGATCGGTGCTTTCACTATACCAATGTATGCCCAAGCTGCACCAGCCCAAAAACTAGATTTCTTTGTTCAGGATTTCATGACATATGAAGTCAAAAACGATGTTGTGGTGACAGGTAATATAATCCATGTCAATGATTACCAATGTACTCACATAATATTGCAAGGATATATTGGTGATTCACCTATCTATGGGTATTTGGATTCATATTTTAAAGTTAATCACAATACTTTGACCAATACAATGACAGTCAATGGAATATCAATCTTCTATATCACTTGGAATGATTATGTGGGCGGTTTCGCTGGAATAAAAGCTATGAAAATTGATTTGAACGCAGATATCAGTGCAGGAGAATTCCTTCTTACGGGCATATTCAATATGTATGGTTTTGGAGATTTTGAAGGAATGAAGCTTAACGGTATAGTATATGGTTATGTTCAAATGAATTTCTTTGAAGGTTCTGTATTAATTCCAAATTAACTTAGAAAAATTTGAAACATGATAAAATAGAATCCTTCATTCTCCTTTTTTTCTTTCCATTATTTGATTGATATCATTCAAGCTTATCAAGTAGAAGTGTGGATTCTGCGCTTCATTTATATTTGTTTTTAGAATTATATTTCATTTATTTTTCGAATTTATAATTAAATTGTTATTTTTCTTTAGCGGTAATAAATTTGTTATAAAAAATGATGAAATTTATTATCATCTAAAATCAAGACTAGAAAAAATATTTAAAGTTTTTAATTAGTTATTATCAGTTTAATAAAATCGTTGGGGATAACATGACAAAGATTAATATTGATCAACGATTTTCTTGTTATCAGATGCCGACAATAATTGTGGGTTCTATTAAAAACAAGAAACCAAATTTCATGTTATGTTCATGGGCAAGCCGTGTAAACAAAACACCTCCAATTTGGATGATTTCTTTATATAAAGAACGTTTAACATTGGAAGGCATTCAAGAAAATAAAATTTTCACTATGAATTTTCCATCAACCGATATGGTTGCTATTACAGATTATGTTGGTATTGTTTCTGGTAAAGTGAATGACAAATCAGATATTTTTAACATATTTTATGGAGAAACTAATGTACCAATGATTGTTGACTGTCCATTAAATATTGAATTAACAGTTACTGATATGATTGAATTACCTCAACAATTTGTTGTTTTTGGCGAAGCAATTAAAACTTACATTACCGAAGAATGTTGTACTGATGGTAAACCTGATTTTAAGAAAATGAAATTATTTGTTTATAATGGAAATCAAAATCAACAATCCTACTGGTCACTTGATCAAAAAATAGGCGATGCTTTTAAAATAGGTCATGAATTTATAGAGAAAATAAATCAATAATTGCGATAATAATGTTCTCTTTTTACTTCTTCAATTTGTAAATTTTTTAGGGTAATTCTCAAATGTCATTTTATTTTAGATAGAATTTCTTTTAAATAAGGAAAGTAATGAATTACTGGATGTATTTCAATGAAAAAATTTCCTTCATATTTGGGTGTTAAAGCTTTTGGCATTAAAATTGGCGCTATCCTCCCTGGAGATAATATTGTAGATGAGGTTTCTAAAGCGATTAAAAAATGCTATGAAGATAATCTAATCGATGATGGCGACATTATCTGTGTTAAGGAATCTATTGTTGCGAGAGCACAAGACAATTTCATCTTAAAAGAAGATATTGGAACAGAGGTTAGAGAAAAATTAAACCTCACTGAATCGGATGCACTTGGTATACTTTTTCCAATAGCAAGCCGAAATCGTTTTATTCCTCTCTTGGAAGGATTCGTAACTGCTGTCCCTAAAGGCAAGTTGATCATCCAATTTTCCTATCCTCGAGATTGTGTGGGAAATCAAATTGCCCCAGAAGAATTAGAGGAGGAGCTTGGTATAAATCTGAATAAAGAGGAATTGGTAGCAGAGCAATTAGAAAAATATGATTTTCGTCACCCAGCAACTGGTGTGAATTATTTGGCAGTATATGAAGAGATTATTAAAAAAGCTAATGTAGAAGCAGAGATTTTCTTGTCAAATAATAAATATAAAATACTTGACCATAAACCAAAAGGCATAATTGTATCTTGTATTCATGAAAGAGATGTAATTGTTGAAAAAATTAAGAAGGTTTATGGAAATGTAATCACTATGCAGGATTTATTTGACGATAGTAATAAAAATTCTTGGTCAGAGTGGGGACTTCTTGGTACAAACATGTATTCTGATGACAAAATAAAATTACCTCCAAGAGAGTCTTTTAATGTTTCTAAGGCTATCCAGAAAGCAATAAAAGATACTACTGGAAAAAATGTTGAAGTAATGATTTACGGTGATGGAGCATATATGGACCCTTCAACAGGGATATATGAGCTGGCTGATCCTGTTGTTTCCTTTGGCCATAGTGATGGGATGAATAGAAAACGAGTGGGGATAAAATACAAATTTTTTGTTGGTACTCTACATTCCCAAGGAAAAAATAGAGGAAATATAGAAGAAATAATTGACAAAGAAAAACAGAAAATGTATGAAATAGATAATATTTCTATGGAAGGCACCACACCTAGAAAACTTGAAGATATCGCAGGTAGCTTAGCAGATCTTATAAGTGGTTCCGCAGATGCTGGTACACCAATTGTAATAATTAAGGATCTTTTATGAAAAAAGCAAAGCTGGGAACAAGCCTGAATTGTTCCCTTTTTTGTTATCCTCTATTTATGTGTTTTACATAACATCCTACTAATTGTTTCACATTCTTTAATGAAAATTTTTCACTTTTTTATTTATTAACTCTAGCTATAAAAGAGAGTCAAAATTAATATATGTAAATATTCTGCTCTATGATCATCTCTTATTGCTATTTCGTTTCCTTTAAATAATCGATTGACTCAAATCATATTGACCACTATAGTGGTAACTACTTATGTGGTCACTAATTAATCTAATGTATGGAGAAAAAGAAAAATGAATTATAGTTATTGTGTCAGCTGTGGTGGTGAAGTAACTAGCAAAGATGTTTTCTGTAGTAGATGTGGTGCTGCTGTTGAGAAGAAAAGTGAAAAAGAAATTCAACTTCCAACTACAATTCAACAACCACGAGTTGCTAATTATGAGTTTAGGCAATTACCTTATGAGAACATAGGGTTCTTTCAAGTTTATTCTTATGGTAGAACATATCTAAATTTACTTTATCTAATACTCTTAATGCCTATTGGTATTTTCCTTTTCACTTATGCAGTTACTTGCTTTTCAACATTTGTAGGTCTCATACCAATAATTATTGGATTAGTATTGCTATACTTCTTCCTGATCAGTTTGCCATATCTAACCAGAGGGTATGCATGGTTAGGAAAATTGCTTGTTGGTGTTGAAATCCCACCAAAAATCCCCGTAGTTCAGAAAGAAGATACTGAAGAATCCTTTTGGAAAAAAGCTATGAGTGCTCTTAAGAAACGAAGTATTTTATATTCATTCTTGTATTTCCTATTAGTAGCTATGCCTTTTGGTATTGTTACCTTTACCCTTGTTGTTTCATTAATACCAACAGCTCTAGGATTGCTTTTCTCATGGGTAGCACTTATCGTAGAATTTGTTCTTGAAGGTGGAGTGCTCTCAAATGGTTGGATGTATTATACAGGTCTTCCAAATGCTTTTTGGATTTTTATTTATTGTATAACACCAATTGTTGGATTCTTTCTTCTAACTGCATCATTGCATCTTTTCAATAAATTAGCAATCGTCCATGCACGAATAGTTGCTAAAATGGTTCAATAGCTACAGCATTAACTGTAGCTAATTTTATTATTTTTTGCTAAATGAATTATGATGATTTAACTAATTAACACTTTTACCTATTAAATCAAGAATATTTTTAAGGGTTAATTTTCCATTCATTTTCATTAATTATCGGAGTTATATGTATTGAGGTTAAAATTTACTTTTGATAAAATAATAGTGGGTGTACTAGCGATTGGTTTTCTTCTACCAATGTTTTCTATAGTAATTCAAGAGAATATTGGTTCCATCCCTCATAAGCAATATATTACAGGTTTGAGTGGATCACCAATTACTGACGCAATTGAACCAAAAGCAAATTACCCACCTACCTTACTTTCACCTACTACAGCTTCAGAATTTAAGGATAGAACCCCTACCCTCGAGTGGTCTGAAGTGTATTTGGCAAATTCATATCATTTAGTTGTTGCGAGGGATTCTGGTTTTACAGATGTTGTTGTGGATCTGAATACCCCGATTACTGATTATACCTGTCCTACTTTGGCAGATGATTGGTATTATTGGCATGTTCAAGCAAGAGATGAGATGCTAAATGAATGGGGAGCATATAGTACAACTTGGACTTTTAAGGTTGATAATGTAGCTCCCTTATGCCCTAATTTGTGGGATCCTGAAGAAGATGAACTTTTTACCTATAATGAAATAACTTTTCGTTGGCAACCCATTCCTGATGCTTACATATATTGGCTTCAAGTTGATGATAACAACATTTTTGCATTTCCATTTGTTAGTGTAGAAACTACAGAAACAACCTATACCGTCAGTATTTCAGAGGGAACGAGATGGTGGCGAGTTTGCTGTCGTGATTTAGCTGGAAATTGGGCTCTATGGGATGAAGAGTGGTCTTTCACCATTGATATAACACCTCCTGGTACTCCTACATTATTATCACCTGCTTCAGGTTCTGTTTTTACTGATACTACCCCTGAGTTATCTTGGACTGCTGCGACTGATGCCTACTCATATCAAATCCAATTTTCCTATAATTCAGCTTTTACAGATATCGTGTATACAACATCAACAGGGGGATCCACCTCTTATACGAGTATAACATTAGCTGATGATCAGTATTATTGGCGTGTTCGTGCTCGAGATGAAGCTGGGAATTTTGGCTCTTATAGTGCTGCTTGGAGCTTTACGATCGACACTACTCCTCCTGATGGACCTACACTTCTCTCACCAGAAGATGGATTCCTCTCGAGTGATGATGAACATACATTCACTTGGAGTCCAAATGGTGGATCCAATTATTATCATTTCCAACTTGACAACTCAGTTAATTTCGACAGCCCAATAGCGGATACTTATCTAACTACCACAAGTTACACAAGATCATCCATGAGTGAGGGATACTATTATTGGCGAGTTAAAGCAAGGGATCCTGTTGGTAATTGGGGTGATTGGAGTGAAATAAGACAACTAAGAATTGACACTACCCCGCCACTGATTTATGGAGTTTCATATTCTCCCGATCCAGCAAATGATATTGATGATGTTTATATTCATTGTAGTGTTTTTGATGCAAACTTGGTGAGTACTGTTCAAGTATACTATCGAGTGAATGGTGGTGATTGGATAGTAGAAGATATGAGTTGGACTTCAGGTTATAATTATGAAGTATTGATTGGATCATTCGATTATAACGATTTTATTGAATTCTATATCTATGCAGAAGATTATACCGCACCAACACCCCATTCAACAATTGAAGACAATGAAGGATTATATTATTGTTTTGCAATAGAAGCAAGTGATAACACAGGTCCAACAATATATGGTCTTGTCTACATCCCTGAGAACCCAACTAGTGCTGAAGCTGTCTTTGTCATGTGTTATGCTACAGATGAGCATGGAGTATCATTTGTCACTCTTTATTATCGTATTAACGGTGGGAGTTGGATTGGCGTTAATATGACCGCTGACTATCCAAATAAATATGAAACATACATTGGCCCATTAAATTATCTTGATGAATATGAATTCTATATCGAAGCTGTTGATGACTATGCTACACATAACTCAGCAATCGATGATAACGATGGATTTTATTATAGTTTCACAGTTCGACATCCCGATGTAACACCACCAACAATAAGTTATCTTGATTATTATACGTACATTATCGCTTCCAAAGTCTACGTATCTATTGATTTCATCGTTTCAGATGATTCTGGTGTTAATTATACAACGTTTGTTTTTAGATTCAATGGTGGAGCTTGGTTTGCAATAAATTTAACCAGTTATGCTGATTCAAATTACCACACAGGATTTGTAGATTGTATTTATAATGATTTGATCGAATTTTACTTTATAATTTGCGATAATTCACCTAACTATAATGTTGCTATTGATGATAACGATGGTTCATACTATGGTGTTCTCATTCCTCATGGTGATATAATAGGCCCTACAATTAATGATGTCGAACATTCACCTTCAAATCCAAATGATGCAGATAGTATTACAATCTCTTGTAATGTAACTGATGCTAATGATGTATTATTTGTCACTTTAGTTTATCGTTTGAACGGAGGAAGTTGGATAGAGGTAAACATGACATTAACTACTGATTCAATTTATTGTTATACTATTGGTGTCTATAATTTTGGTGATTATTTGGAATATTATATCTTGGCTGTTGATAGCTCACCAAATAATAATGAAGCAACTAATGATAACGATGGTTCCTATTATGGATTCACAATTGCCTCAAGTGATGTTACTGGTCCAGTAATCTCTGATATTACTCAATCAGCTAATATTACAGCAGGAGTTCTTGTTAATATTACTTGTTCGGTTTATGATATCAATGGTATCCAATCAGTAATGTTTTATTATCGTTTAAACAATGGTATATGGATTACTTTAGAAATGGTTCTACTTTACGATAATACGTATGGGATAATAATAGGTGCTTTTGTAGTAGGTGATTTGATAGACTATTACATCACAGCAATAGATAATTCACCTAATCATAATAGTGCAATTGATGATAATGATGGCTTATACTATAGTTTTGAGATTGAATCGACACCTACAGTAACAACATCATTGTCCTACTTGTTACCTTTAGTGTCTATTTTAGCATTAATTTTAATAAGAAGAAAGAAGTTCTAAAAGGGATACTTCTTTCACATTTTTCTTGTATATGATTAAAGGAAATGAACAAAATCAAATGCTGCTCTTTTTTTCGATTGCTAATTTATAACATTAGCACTTCTCTCTCATATAGAAGCAATTCAAATGGTAATTGATTTATCCTGGTTAAAATAGAATTTTTAGCTATTATATCCTCTAGAATCTCTTTTTTTGATGGATCTAACATTTTTAGTAAAGCAATCATAATTTCTGCTTTCACTTCATTATCAATCGAGTTGTGCATTTGAAATAGTTCGATTAACTTATCGGTATAATTAGTTAGTCCTAGTTCTCCTAACGCCCAGATAGCTGCACATTTTACCATTACATTTTCGATTGAGAAGGCTAATTTAGCTATCTCATTAGCAAATTGTTTTAGATGATACTTTCCGATCATATTAATAGCTAGTTGTTGATCTTTGTTATCATCTGATTTTAGATTAGTAGTTATTTTTTCCATCAAGTGGTAATCTAATGGATTAGTAATTTGAGTAAGGATATCATCTTTCAATAGCAGTAATTCATTATTTATCTCTCTTTTATCTCTTGAAAGGTCTAGAAAAGAGCTATTTTTGAAGCATGGTTCCTCTAAATACTCATCAGTTAAATTATCATTGATATTAACTTTCGTTCTCACAATTATTGTACGAAATGGTATGAACCATGGAAAAAGCTTTCCAAGATCATACTCGAAATCTTCAATGATATTGATTGATTCTCCAATATCAGTTTCTGAGCTGTTCCCAACAACTATTGCCAAATTACATTGTTCAAGAAATTTTATTCTATTATAAGCACCTAACTCATAATGGAAATTATCATAGAATTCAACAATAAATTTCTCACCATATTTTTCAAATAATCCAAATTGCACTTCTGAGTTTATTTTTAGCTTATTGTTAACTTTCTCACTTTGGATAATTCTTTGAACAAGAACATCCTTTCCCGATTTTTTTGAACCAACAATTAGAATTCTAAAACGTTTAATGGATGAAATATCATCTAGCTTTGTTTCTTTTTTAATCATAAAAATACTCTCAATGTTAAAATTTTCTTTTTAGTGGTGTTTAGTATTATATAATTTTTATTTTTTATTTAATGTGCATTAGTTTAACTTTGCATTAAAATTTCTGTGATATTAACCAAGAGTTACATTAACGTTTTTTATGCTTAACAATGAATTAGATTTGGTGGTTCAACTGAATAAAAAAGCCATTCAATATAATTCAATGAGCATTTTTTTGTCAATGGCTGGTTCTGGTAATCCTTGGGAATATTTCAGACCTTCAAGTAAATTAACGTTGAGAGCGTTACATGATGGTCATTCATTAGAATTAATACAAGAAATCTTACAAATGACTGCTGAAGATTTAGAAGAAAAACTCAATCTTCTTGTTGAAGCAAGCTTGGTAAGAAAGGATGAGGGAGTATATTATCCGACTTTCTTTATTGCTGATAAGGATGAGTCATATAGAACTTTTATGTATGCTAAAGAGGTAGGAAAACTTCTTGCTGGGGAGATAAAAGCTAGTTGGGATGAGATAGAGAAAGAATTCTCAAAGCTTGTTATTAGCCAAAATTATTCAATTAAAGATTTAGGATTTGTTTTGGTTGGTTCGAAAATTCTTGATATAGGATTTTTAGAATCGTTGGTGAAAGATAAAACACTTCTAGTATCTGCACCTAATCGTCCAAGTCCAAATCATCCTGATGCACAATATTATTTCTTCATGATCGAAGGTGATGTAGATTACCTTGGCAAATACGGTGAAGAATCAATGGATTTGCCTTGGGAAAACTGGCATTTCGTTACCTTTGGAAAGAACATTATTGATGGAAAAAGTAACGAGCCAAGAAATAAGATTGAAGAGAAATGTGATGAATTACGAAAAAACAATATATTAACATCTCCCGAGGAGCTTGCTGCTATATTAGATGTACCAATATTATCCAAGGACGATTCTCTTGCTTGGAGAAACTTTGCAATGAAAATAGCCAATCGACTGCTGTCAGTTGTTAAAGAGATGGAGAAAAAATTACTAGCGTTTTACAACCAACTAAAAGCTAGTAGGTATACTAATAATAGTCTTGGAGAGTTTATGTGTTGGTTAATGCATGTAGCCTATGCTTGGGCGATTGATTTTCTAATTGAAGATGAAATTCTATACATGCCTACAAATAAATTTAGTACACTGGTTATCTATGCCATAGATCCTCAAGGATTGTTAGTAGAATAGTACTACTTTGATTCTTTCTCCAAAAATCTTTCATGTAATTCTTTGTAACCCGTAGTTGAAAATGGACATACCTTGATGCATATTGAACAACTGTGATATTCCATAAAATACTCGAAACATTTCTCACTGATATTGTGAGTAAGACGACCATTTTTCTGTTGAATTGGTTTTTCTAATAGTGATTTTGGGGGACAATTTCTAATACATTTTCCACAAGTTGCACAATGATTCGGAATCCAACTATGAGGATTTTCAGTAGCAAAAGGAAGATTTGGAATATTAGTGAAAACGACTGCTATTCTCACTCGAGGCCCATGTTCAGGAGTAATTAGTAACCCATGTCTACCAAACCATCCAAGACCTGCTTCCTTTGCTAATGGGGGATACAAGACCACTCCTCCGAGTGGATGAGATGCTTGAGCAGAATATCCTTTTTTACGTATGTAAGCTGCTAATTTATTTGCTATAATGCCCAATTCATTATAGGTTTCCATCACCATTTTAGCTGTTTTACGATGAGGAGCTAAGGCTATCCGTCCACTGTCCATCTCCTTCGTTAACACAATCGCATTTTCAAAGAGAACAGCTTTCTCCTTGAAAACTAGTTCTTGAGGTAATTTAGTAAAACCGATGCTAGTTATACATTTTTTGTTGCAAAAATCGATCAAGTTGTTTACAAAGGTCTCATCAACTTTCGATTTTTGTTCTTCAGTATTTTTTTTCAAACTTCTATAAGAGCGCTTTATGTTGATTATATTGGATAATAATGTTGGAGCAATTGTGAAGTGAATTAATCTATTTGGTTTTCCTTGTTGGACATGTTCAATAATATGCATTGGAATATCATATCTTGTTGGGGAGTCTTCATCAGAAATGATAGCTTTTGGTTTCTGAGCCAAAGCGTTTTCCATTTCGTATATCTTAAGCAGATTTGGTTTCATTATTCTTTTATAAAAGAACAGTTTTAGTTTGGGGATCAACTTCACTAAATATCACCAATTCATCAATAATAACCCATTCTCCTTTATTTATACATTGCTTGTGTTCATTGGTTTAGAAAAAAATAACTTTGATTAAATATCACACAAATGCTTATAATATATCCAAGGTTATTTATTAACAAAAACAATTTATGGTTCAACCATTGAAGGTGGGATCCGATGGGAAAAGAGATAGTTATTGAAAAAGAATCATCGAAATTTTCAGAGTTAGCAAATTATTTCTTGATAATCGCTAGCATTGTAACAGTTTTTGGATCAATTTATTTGATTGTGACATTCATTTTTTGGTTTGAATTTCTTCATAATGATGCTATGTATGATTTATATAGAAATATAGTAATTGGTGCATTTATTACAGCTCTTGGCTTAGCTTCAATAATTTATATTAACATTCGAAAGAAACGCAATAGCTCATAATTTATTTTTTAATTTTTATTCTTTTTTTATACTTTACACTGTAGAGATAAGCTTTAATCTTTCTAGATTTTTTAGTAGCAAATAAAATATTTGAAATTAATTGTTGTAAAGTAATCTTTTAGTATTCCACTAATTATTGTATTTATTATTTCCTAGAAGTGTACAGCTGATGGTCAACAAGATCTTTACTCTAGATTGTCGAAATATCAAATCTCTTGAGGATTTCCATGATGTGGTTGAAAGAGTTCTTTGTCCCGATATCAATTACTATGGCCGAAATTGGGATGCCTTTAATGATATCTTGCGTGGAGGTTTTGGCACCTTTGATTATGAAGAGAACATAACTCTCATTTTCAGTGGTAGAGAGAATGCTGAAAAATTACTTGGTGAAGATTTTCTTAAGGATTTTATAGAAATGGTTGAATTACATGATACTATCGAGCTAATATTTGAAGATTAAATCTTAGAAGTCCCTAGTATTTTTATTATAATAATCCAAGACTAATAAGAACGATTTAAAAAACTAAAGAGTTATTTCAGTTATTCTAAAACAAATTCTGGGTTGGGGTTAAAATTGCATCAGAAAAGAACAGCAATTTTAAAGGCTATTTTATCTTTTTTAGTTTTATTTTCAGTATGTTTTGTTCAAATTAATTATTCAATTGCAGAAAATACTATTACTTTTACTAAATTAGCAGAATTTGCTACTAGTGGGAGAGCATTTGATGTACAAATACAAGATGATATTGCTTTTGTAGCTGACCTAGAAACTGGTTTACATATTATTAATGTTTCAAACCCTGAAGAACCAGGACTTGTTTCTCATTATGAAATGGAACATTCTCATAAAATATTCTTGACTGAAGATATTGCTTATGTTAGCAATGGTGAATATGGCTTTGAGATAGTTGATATAACAAATTTAACTAATCCTCTCCAACTCTCACAATATCACATTGGTCAATTTATGAATACCTTTGATATAGAAGATAATATAGCTTATATTGGTGCTGATGGATTTCTATTACTCAATGTTTCCAATCCCCTTTTTCCTAATAAAATAACTGAGTATAACGAAAGTGGGGGAGTAAGTAGTGTTTTTGTGGAAAATAATTTGGCCTATATTGGAACATACATTTTAGGAGAATATTCCGGATTCACGATATTAGATATTTCAAATAAAACGAATCCAGTGAAAATTGGTCAATATAATACTACTTATTATGTGTCAGGTATACAAGTAAAAAATAACATTGCCTTAGCAGCAATTTGGGAAGATGGTTTACTGATTTTCAATATTAGCGATCCTACTGAACCTATTTTACTTTCATCGTACTTTGATGGTGGTATGGCTGAAAAGGCTCATTTTGTTGATAAATTTGCTTTTGTTGCGGATTACAGTAATGGTTTGGAAATTTTAAATATCGAGAATCCTTTATCACCTTTCGAGGTGGGTCAATTTTATGATGGAGGAGGTGCCTATGCTATAGCTATAAAAGATGATTTGGTTTTTGTCGCTGATAACACAGAAGGTTTAGAAATTGTGAGGATTTCGGGTCTTTACCCTACACAAGCTATAAATAATATACAAATTTCATTAATAGTTCCATTCATGGTATTTTTTGTTACCCTAATAACAATCACGAAGAAAAAAACTATGTAATTGAATAATTTCCCAAATGAGTAAACAAAATTTAACAATCAATAAGAAAAAAATTAATCTTCTAGTAAAATATAATCTACAAGGAATTACAGGAGATTGAAATGGCTGATTTAAAATCATTTTTGAATAAAAGTTACTTTGAAATAATTTTACTAAGTATTTGTTTTTTGTTTTTCTTTCAATTGATCTCTGATTTAGTAGGTTCGATATTTGCGTTGAACCTCCTAACAGTATCATTGAATGCTTATGTAGTACTAATTGTTTTCTTACTTTCTCCTTTAGTGTTACTTTTCTTTAAGAAAACCTCGAGGCTTTTTTTAGTCATCACTGGAGAAATTATAATTATTAGTCGGTTGATTGAAGTTTTCATCAAAATTGCTGCTGCAAAAGCAGTAATAACTGGTATAGGCATTGGTGCGTTTATGATATTATTACCTGCTTATTTGGCAAGTAATAATAAAGGTGATAATAAAATTGAGATAAAAGCGCTTAATGTTGGCATCGGTTTAACTTTAGGATTACTATTCTCTATATTATTTAGAACGCTTGGATCAACATTGGATATTACAACTTTCGGTTGGTATCAAATTTTTGGTTGGATCCCAGGGCTTGTTGCAGCATTTATGTTTATAGGTTTTCTATTCAAACCACCCACTGATTCAATTGATTCTGATACTGAACCTGATACCTCTGAGGAGAAATTACCAAGCAGCAGTAATAATAAAAGTGGTCGTTTTGGTAAGATTTTCGGATTATCTTTGGGAATAATTTTCATTCTAGTTTTACTATATTATACCTTTAGTAGCCCGACAGTAATAGCTAGATCGGTTGATGGAAATTATATTGCAATTGTTACATTACTGATGTGTATGTTTGTAACATTCAGTATATTTGCGATTATCAAACCACAATTAATTAATAATTTGAAACCTTGGCTTCTCTGGTTATGGAATGGTTTGTTTGTGGTAGTCTTTACAGTAATGTTTGCTGTTTATCAACCACAATTATCAATTTTAAGACAAATCCTACTTTATCTTATGATTGTTCTTTCACCGATTGTTTTAATTGATTTCACTTTGCTTGTTCGTGAATTGCTACATAGTGAACCAACAATTCGAAAGATTGGTGGAAGTTTCTTAATTGGTGCTTTCATCTTCATAATAGCTATTTTTGGTTTTATCTTTACCATTGCTTATGATTATATCCCTATTGTTGGACCATTCTTTAGAAATAAGCATTGGTTTGTGATGATGGTAGTTGTTCTACTAGCTGTTGCACCAATCCTTATAGTCAAGAAAAGCTCTCTTTATTTTACCATTACTTTCTCCTCTTCTAAACAAAAGAAAAAGATTCTAGTTTCAATTATAGGTGCTATCTTTATTGGTACAATCGTAGGTGCTATCGCTACATCGCCTTTTCCACGAGAACAAATAGGAATGCCAACATCACTAAAAGTAGTTACTTTTAACATACAGCAAGGGTATGACATTAATGGTAATCTTAATTTCAGTGGCATTTTAGCTGACTTAAGAAACATTGATGCTGATATTATCGGCTTACAAGAATCAGATACTTGCAGAATCTCGAGTGGGAATGGTGATATTGTTCGATTTTTAGCAAATAAATTGCATCTGTATTCGTATTTTGGTCCTCTAACTGTTACTGGAACTTTTGGCATAGCTTTACTTTCAAAATATCCTATAGCTAATGCCCAAACTCATTTCATGTATTCTCAAGGTGAACAAACAGCAACTATTGAAGCACAAATAACTGTTCAAACTAAAACATACAACATTTTTGTAACCCATTTTGGTGAAATCGAATTTGATAAATTCAAACAAGCAGAGAAAATCGCTGAATTAACCACTGGAAAAAGTAATGTTATTTTACTCGGTGATTTTAATTTCCGCCCTTGGACAATACAATATAATATAACCACCGCTGTATTAAACGATGCATGGTTAACAGTCTGGCCAACTGGGATTGACGATCAAGGATATAATGGTTATACAAACAATTGGTTAAATCCTACTGGTCAAATTGATTTTGTATTCGTTTCCTCTGATATTTCCTTATCAGATTGCAGAGTAATTACAGATGCACATTCTTCAGATCACATGCCCGTTACTGCAACAATAACAATATGAAGTGCCGTTAATTGAATGGATAGATTTACTGAAAATCAATCCTTTCCTTCTTCTTTTTCCACTTTAATTATTAAGTTTTGATAATAGATATACCAATTGTGTAAGCTTAGGGTAAGACTATTTAGTAATAAGTTTGTAACTAGACTAGTTACACTTGTAAAACAATCGGATTTGTTTTGGGGTTATTTGATATGAAAGAAATGATAGAAGAATGGAGACAGGAACTTATAGAAGCAGGTGAGATCAAACCTTCAGATAAGCTGTCAGATTTAGAAATTCAAATGAAATATCAAGAATTTCAGATTAAAAAAATGAAATCTACGATGAGTGATTTGGGGAAGAGTTTAGGGATTACTCTGCCAAAAGAAGAGGAACCAAAGAAAAAGAAAGTTTCAGAACCAAAACCTACAGAAAAACCACTTTTAAAAGACGAGAAAAAAATAATAGGTGGAACCAGGAGAAACCAATTTTCTCAATTGTTAAAAGAATTTCAAGATTTACAAAAATCCTTAGATGTAAAATTCACTGAGAATCAGGAGCTCTTCAATGCGTTTTGTTCATCTACATGTCCTGAATTGTTAGAGGTTATCAATGACGAATCAAAGAGTAATACTGAAAAGAAAATGAGTGGCATACGGGAAGTTATGAAGAAAATTGTTAATAAGTCCAAGAATGGTTTTCCAATACCTAAGAAATTAGAAGATAAATTTAGCGATTATTTAGAAGATCAAAATGAATCAAATGCAGAGTTAAAATCAATATACTCGCAAATGGAGGAAAAAAGCTTGCTTATGCTTGCCTCTATAATTAATGAGGAGGAAGTGTAAAAAATGTCCAAACCAGGTAAAGAATTCTTTGAAGGATTTATTCAAGGTGTTATTACCACGAAAGGTGTTGGTGATTATCATTCTTCCACTAGTTACATTATCCCTTTTGAAATCACTATGAATATAGAGAAATCATCAAGTGGTTTTTCAGGGAGTTATAACTTTAACGCTCAACCAACAATACTCATGCCACAACCAGGTATTATTCAATGGCCAGGAGTTTTCGCATTCTTTCCAAAATCCTATTCAGGTATACCTGATAAACCATATTCTGGGACATTCGAGTCAATGACCAATCAACAAATCTCAGCTGAAAAATTATCTTGTTCCGGAAAACTAGAAGTGCTTGAATTTAAGAATAACAAATTTATTGTTGAATTTCATGATTTGCCTAATGGATTCAATGTTGTTGCTTCTGGATCTGCTTTTAATCTTATACCTGTTGGCCAAGGGAATTTAGTTCCACAATATTTACCGATGTATGTAACCCAATTTGTACCATTAGAGTTCTTTTCAAAGCTCTCCTCAAATTATATTGAGAAATTCACACTCTATTATAAGCATAAAATACTCGCTTTTGAAGCACCTCTCGAGATGGAAGTACATACTCAGCGTTTAAAGGATGAAGTAGCTTCTTTGAATGCTTATGCTATGATAATTAAAACAGAAAGCTTCTATTCTGTTGTTGACCATGAGGGAGAGCATTATGTTGAGCAAGTTCCAGAAATTGAAGAAGTCCGTCAGATTTTTCTAGATAATCCTGAATTAATTGGACAGCTTGAAGCTGCAGCTAAAAAAGAAATCGAAGAAGGGCTCCGAGATGGATTGTATAGCACAAAATTAGCACAGATGCTTGAAAAATTGGAGTCTAAAGAATCACCTAGTGACACTCCCACTGATCCAAAGAGTATTGGTGAAATAGCAAGACGTCTTGAGGAAAGCAGGGAACGTGGTCCAATACCTCAAGAAGGATTAGCATATGCACTTGAACAGTTAACTAAAATAGGTATAGGAGGGAACTATTGCATGATCGTGGTTGATGGTTGTTGGATAAACTTCAGATACAAGAAAAGTAAGAACGAGTTATCAATGCAAGTCTCTGGAAACCAATATATTCCATCAAAATCACATTTTGAACAAAAGCATATTGATATCCTCAAATCATATAGAATCCTAGCAGATCAATATTCAGTTGATATTTTCTCAAGGCAATTCAATGAGAAACCAAGGAATTTTCAAGAAATAGCTAATCTTGTCTTCAAAATTTTCAACGAGGTTTATCGAGTGGGCAAAAAATCATCAGCTTACATCGAACTAATACTTGGCAGTAAAACTCTACCGGAATTCAAAGAAGTACTTAACGAACTCCAATATTTCATTCCCAAAAGAGATGGGGAAACTAAATTCAAATGGTCTTGGGGTGCTTAACTAACTACAACTCAACAAGAAGCCGTTAAGTAGCCTAAACTGTTTTTGAGTTGTTATTCTTCTTCTTTTTTCAAGTCTTCTTTTTCTTGTATTTTTAGATTGATAACAAAATCATCTTCTATTTTATAATTTGGATTTTCATAGAGTATTTGTATTACTTTA
>JAEORJ010000048.1 GCA_016840945.1 Candidatus Gerdarchaeota archaeon | reverse complement strand
GTTCAACCAATTCTCGCATAATATTTGCTATATTCGAGTAGAAAGGCACCTCTGCACCTAACTCACGTAGAAGAATAATCGCTTGGATGGTATTTCTTACACTAGGTTTATTATAATCTAAAAGAGGATCTTGAAAGGTGTTCTGATGGAAGAAATAAAGTTCAGGAATAGACTCATTTGTGTTTTGAAGCGAATAAATGAACTCCTTGATACTGGAAAGATTACTTGGTTGTTCACCTACGGTTTTAAGAGCAAAATAATTGCGAAATGTTGTTACCAAATCAGAGAAATTGCCATCAAGGGGATGAATTTGTGAGCGACCACTAAGAAAACCACCATCAGGTAATTGATGACTCTTAATGCAATTAACAAGAGGTTGAATATCAATCTCATCATAACGATTAAGAAAATGATAAGCATCTAAAACAGCACAACATACTGAGGATTGGTTAGCACAATCCGGATAATTTAAAAGAGCATCTTTAATGACCGATATTTGGGAGAATATACCATTATAAGGATCAAAAGAAGCATAACAACCAAACTGACTAAGTTGAACAAGTACACCAACAAAAGAGCTAATACCATATTCAAAAGTTGAAGGATTAGTGGGATCAAAATATATCATATGGTTAGATGTTGAATATAGATTAAATTTTGTTGATCCTTCTACATACAATTCTTTGGATAGATTGGTGTTATAGTAATTTTGATAGAGTGTTGGTGTTTCATCTTTTTGAGTCATTGGTATCACAATAACATTTTCTTGTGGTAAAGCTATATGTTCGTCATTATTAAGCTTTAATGTTAAGGGATTGATGAAATCCCTATATTTGTAATAAGAAATTGAAGAGTCCTTTTATTCACTGTAATATCCCCTAAATAACATTATAAAAAGTATAATTTATTATTAATAAATTTTGGAAAAATGCATACTTCTTTTTTTGACTTTTCTTTTCATTAAAATTAATTTAAGTTATTGTAGCTAAATTATATTAAATTACATCAAATCTTACTCTTAAATAAATGATGAAATAAAATAATAAAAAGAAAAAGGAAGGAGGTTGAAAGAATTTAACTTTACTAACCAAATTTAAACATTTCATAAAAATAATCTAATGCTTCATCTAGTTTTTCAAATTCAATGCTCGGTTGAGCACAGCCAGCTCGAGAGCAAAATTTGACAGACCCTCCTTCCTTTAATTGCAATTGGACCATTGATGCTTCACAATGGTTGCATTTCCTCTTTGTATTTAACACTGAATTGCAATTTGGACAGGTAAAAGTATATTCTCGATTTGAGGTAATTTCAAAATCGGTCGAATATTCATGATTGCTATAAATTGGGCATAATTTAAGAGATCCCACTTGATTGTCGTTTTTGATGTTTAATATGATACATGAAATGTCATTCTTATTTTCAGTATCCATTAGCGAAGCGCCACAGCTTGGACATTTAACACTTACTGCGAGGAGTGTTTGCATGATATTCTTACCTCATTTATGATGGTTTTAGCCATCACATGTGATCAATTTCAAGTGAAAATTCCTTCGAAATCAATCAAAGACTACTGTACGTTTTTTAAGTATTTAAAATCGATTACATAATTTAGTATACAATTTGATTATTTAATTAAAATATGATATTATATTTTAGTTATTTAACAAAAGAAAAAATAATTAGTTTTGATGTTGAATAATAACTTAAAACTACAAGGGTTTTTTAAGATGAGATTTCTCTCCAAGAACCTTCACGAAAAAAAGTGCTCCTTATGTCAACGTTCATCTAGTGTTATTGCGGAAAGACTCGGAGTTTGCTCTGATTGTTTAATACATAATTTTGATAATGCTATGAAAATTGTTAATGAACGACGTATTAAAACTAGAGAACAATATAATCTAACTCCTTTCCCACCAAAATCTCGAGATGGAGTGCAATGCACTGACTGTGTTAATAACTGTAAAATTCCCAAAGATGGATTAGGTTTTTGTAATTTAGTAAAAAATATTGACAGTAAAAAAATAAGATTAGCAGGTGATGAGGAATCTGGTGGTTTGTTTAGTTTTTATTATGATCCATTACCAACTAATTGTGTTGCAGAACCTTTTTGTCCTGGTTGCACATCCAGTGGTTATCCTAAATATTCCTATGTTAATGGACCAGAAATAGGTTGGAATAATTTGGCAGTATTTTATCAATCCTGTACTTATGATTGTTTATTTTGCCAAAATTATCAATATCGAAAAGGTATTCATTTATCAACACCAACCTCAGTTGATGTTTTAATAAATGCTGTTAAACCTAGAACAAGTTGCATTTGTTTTTTTGGAGGTGACCCTGCATCCCAAATAAGACATTCAATAGCCGTCGGAAAAAAAGCAATTGAAAAATCAGCTCAAGAAAAAAGAATACTTAGAGTTTGTTGGGAAACCAATGGTTCAGCTAATCCAACTTTAATGCTTGAAGCAGCAAACATTGCTTTTCAAACCGGTGGTTCTATTAAAATTGATTTCAAGGCATATGATAACAATTTTGTGAAGGCTCTATGTGGTTCGAGCAATAAATATACGATACAAAACATCAAGAATATAGGTTCGTTAGTAAAAAATAGATCTGAAACACCATTACTAATTATAAGTACACTCCTTATACCTGGTTATATTGAAAAAGACCAAATTGAAAAGATAGCTAATATGATTGTTAAAATTAATCCAAAAATACCCCTTTCATTACTTGCTTTTTATCCTACTTTTGTATTGGATGATTTACCAACAACATCAAAAATACAAGCAGAAGAATGTTATAAAGTTGCTAAAAAAGCGGGATTACAAAATATTAGTATTGGAAATAAGCATTTGCTAAGAAAATAAAAAAAATTGAACTCTCAAAAAGAGAATTCATTTGCTATTTCTTCTTTTTCGCACAATTGTAATGATTCCTATAAATGTTAAACTTGTAAGAGCTATTCCCACAAGAAAACCTGGAGCAACTAGTGCTTCTTTTATAAATGTCTGATTAGCATAATCCATGAAATATTCGCCTAATGTTATATTACACATATAGAATGCTTCTACACATGTGCAATATGGAGTTGTATTTGTTATTTCTGAGAATAATGGTATTGGGTAGGTTATGATATAACCTGAAATAGAAATCTCATCATTTAAAGTTAATTCATCTATTAGTTTCCCATTACTATTATATACTTCAGTAGTAATAAAGTTGGTCGCACCAAGAAATCCTACAGTTTTAGTTGGGCACATTGTAACATTTACCCAAGTTACTGCCACATAATAACAATATGATTCATTAGCAACTGGTTCGTCCATAAATGAAACTTCAATATTTGAATCCACAAGTTCAAAGCTATAAATATCAATCTCACTATGATTGCTACCTGTACTAATCAATAGGTCATCATAATAATAACCTACATCTGAACTTGGATCTGAAATGTCCCAACCAGCATTAACAAATGATCCACTAAAAGAACTCAAACATAAAATGATTAATATTAAATATACTGAGAAAATTTTTTTCAATAAATATTCCTCCCAAATATAAGCGCAGATGCTTATCATTATTATTATAATAGTGCTTTTTTTTAAACATTGTCAAGAAAAATAGCTTCTAACATATAATATTATAAATTCGTACAAGTATTTGCCTTCTGATTACTAATGATTAGAAAGTTACCTGTAAATGAAAGAACAAAAGTAATTACTTTATTTAACGAAGTTACATATTGGTCATCAGCAATTTTAGGTATGATAGAAGGTAATGTTGGCGATATTTATGTTGATGATATTGAAGAGCCTAGCGTTGCACTTCTTCATAATAAAATTATACAAATAATATGTGGAAACCCAAAAGCTGAAGCTATAACCGAATTACTGAAATTGATACCAAAAATAGCTGTCATACAACACCCTAAAGATAATAATTGGATTGAGCTCTTACAATCATTTTTCAAAGATAAATTACAATATCAAAATAGAACAAAATTTTCTTCTCAAGATTTAAATTTAGATCAAATTAGATCACTAAAAACCCCAATACCAGATGGATTCACAATTGTTGAACTTTCTGAATCAATAATAAATAGATTTGATGAGCATTTAACAAGCCAATATGAAATGTTCTATGGTTCAATAGCTAATTTCATCTCTAAAGGGTTTGGTTTTTGTGCTCTAGATGCCAAAGGAGAAATAGCTTCACTTGCTGCTTGCGCGAATCCGCTCTATAATAATGAGTTTGAAATAGATATCAGCACCAATCCTAATTACCGACGAATGGGTTTAGCAACCATAACCTGTGCTTACTTAATTGAATATAGTCTATTAAATGGATTTATTCCTCATTGGGATGCTGCAAATGAAATTTCGACAAATTTAGCTTTAAAATTAGGATATACAAAACCTGAATACTACAAAGCAGCATTAGTTTGGACACAAGAAGAATAGTTATAGTAATCATTAGAAATCAATTATTTTCATAAATAGCAAATAATTTTGAAAGAAATCAAAATTAGCCTATCTTCTAATAATCGGCTAGATATACTAGAGTTATAATATATATGTTTAATTTTTGTAAAATTATCATTATAATAAAGAATAAAAACCAAATTGGAAATCTTCAGTTGAATCCACAAGAAGGCTACAAGATCGCATGAGAACTAATGAATTCTTTAAACGTTTGGTACCACCAAAAAACCTTTATCCACTATTATTTTCAAGAACATTTGATTCAATAGCAGGTTCAATTGTGGGAACTTTTTTTGCTGTTTGGTTAAATAATGAATTAATTAGTTCATATACAATTTTGGCCATAATATTAACAACACCATCAATGTTATCAGTTGTAAGTACATCGTTTTTTAGTGCTCGTTCAGATAAAACAGGCAAAAGAAAAGAGCTAATGTTCCTTTCTAGAATAGCTTTAATGTTTCAATATCTTTTATTGTTGTTGTTTCAAGAATCAGTTTGGGGCATATTTTCAATTTTGGTTGTAATGGGATTAGTACCTCAGGTTTATTATGTGATGAGTGATACCCTTGCAACAAGTATTTGCCCACCAGAACGAAAAGGTGAAATTACCAGTTATCAAT
The DNA here is from genome assembly GCA_016840945.1 of Candidatus Gerdarchaeota archaeon. The sequence goes on along the minus strand of JAEORJ010000048.1, from coordinate 40,381 downwards.
TATTCTTTTCTGCTGCTGGAGGTATGATAGGTAGTGGTTTAGCTAGCACAATATTTGATAGGTTAACAATTACAGGTAGCTTTGGTTTTGGTATGGCATTTGCTTTATTAGCAGGTGTTTTTGCTTTTCTTTCAGTAAATGGAGTGGAACATAAATTGGAATCACCAAAAACATCTGATGTTATTATTTATGAAAATAATTCTAAGGAAAAAAAAGAAAAACTTGAATTAAGAACTTCATTAATTGGTATAGAAGAAAATAATAATACAAATCAAACTAATTATAGAGACCTTTTTAAAAACCGTCAATTAATGTGGATATTTGTTGTTACAGCAGTATTAAGTTTTGGAGTAGGTCCTTTTGGTTTAATTCCTATAGTATATTTAGAAATCATAATAGGATTAACAAACCTTCAGGTGTCAATTGCCGGAGTGCTTGCTACACTTATTGGGATGATTACCTTACTTATTGTTGGTAGATCACTAGATAGGTTTGGTAGAAGACCTTTCTTTTTGTTTAGTCATCTATTCTATCCTTTTTATTTTGCATTCTATCTGTTTTTAGGAAATTTCCCTTATGCTATAATCATGTTATGGGTTTTACCAATATATCCCTTTAGAGGTCCAGCGACAACTGCAATGGTGGCTGATTTAACCGAAGAAAGAAATAGAGCAAAAGCAATGAATGTTCTAATGTATATTCAAAGTTTCTCAGCAAATATAGGCGGAATTATTGGTTGTATAATTGCAGATTACACACAAATTGGTTTACTGATTGTTCCATTATATCCTGCTATGATTGCCATCATTTCAGCCACAATAGCATTATTTACAATTAAGGAAACCAATAAGGTTCCAGCTAAGTTACAGTTAATTGAGAAACAAGTAAAAGTAAAATATAGATGGTAAAAAGCGCGAGTTATCAAGAAAAATTAATTAGTTTTAGAAATAACAACAGATTATGAAACAAAAAAACCTAGCTATTATAATCACAATTTTTTTTATAATGAATATTCTTCTCTTAAGCAATACTCAGTTAGCACTAGGAGTAGAACTTGAGGATTCTAAAAGAGATATTTTGCACTTTTATAATGGTCAATATATAGAGACTGGAGCTGATTACGGGGAGATCGACATTACGCTTATTGAAATAACTGAACAAGAGGTAAAAATGACCTTTAGAGAAGATTATGTTGAAATGACAAATCATGAATATGAAGTTCTCATATTTTGGGATAGTTATGCAACGAGATATGCAGATTTAACTATCAATCACACAAAATGTTTTGTAAATCAATACAGTGCTGAGACAGAAACGATCCTTTTTAACAGCTCAGGCATCGAAATTTTTCGCGATGAAGATGTTAGCTTTAGTTCTGCTGGTTTAACACTAACATGGGAATTCAACTCTACTTTTGTACAAAATCCTTCAACACCTACAGCGATTTATGCTATGAGTCGTCTTTATAGCTATCAATACGAAATAACTGCTACAAATCTTGAAGAATGGTTTGATTTCTATCCAAATGATTCTCATACTTTTAGTATTGAAGCTTTAGATTGGAATTTTACTTATGGAATAATTGTGTTTATAGGAGCTATTACTATCTTAAAAATAAGAAAGAAAAAAAGTGATTAGATGTTGATTGAAGGTTTATTGTTATTATTAAGATTCAATTTTTTGTTGGTTCTCAACATCTAATTCTTCATCTTTTTCATCAATTTTTGTTTCTTTTTTGTCGTCAACTGCAGATTTTATTTTCTTACCTTTAGTTCGTTTAGACATTCTCATTCGTTTAATTGTAAACGTAGCTATAGTTGTAATTGTCATTAAAAGGAATAGTATTGTTATTATAAATCTCGATGGGATAATTGGGTCTTGGAAATTATAGAAATCTGATCCAATTAGAATGCCATGTATAACACCGAAAACAAGTGCAATGTAATTAAGACCATGAATCCAACGCCAACCTTTCTTAAGAGATTTGCGAATAAGGACACCAATTAATGCTATATAAAAGATAATTAGTGCTGGTCTACCTGCTAAAGACCAGAAATCATAAGCAGTAGTAAATACTGGTAGAAAAACTTTCAATCCTTCTACAAATCCTGAATCAAGTGCTTTACTGATAGCAAAAGTTACTGGATGTAATGTTATAAGTACTAGACCGCTTATTGTTGTACTATGGTGAATTTTTATGAAAGGTTTTTTGAACATTTGGTAGAGCTCTTTTTGAAAAGGCGTGAATATTGAAGAAACAAATAAGGCAACTAATCCAAGCAATGAAAATAATCTTACAAAGAAATTGAATAAATTATCATCCAAAAAAGGTGTATCATCAAATGGGTTATTGATTACAAATAAGATAATTACCAATAAATTAAGCAGCACGACACCAGCAATTAAGAAATATCCTTCCTTTTTCATAATATTTCTTATATAATGATACTATTTAATTTTAATGCTTTAAAATAGATAAAATAGAAAGAAATGGTGACTTTTCATTTTTTCTCCACATTTTATCTACTGGATAGTACATTTTTAGAATTTAATTTTTCTTTTTTTATACTTTAGAATAAATGCAGAAAATGTTAAAACAAATAATATTCCAAGGCTAATTCCAAAAGCGGAAACATTAGCAGAAGGTCCTGATCCATCTGAAACAGTTATACTTTCAGTAGCAGAACCGCCCTGAATACATGATGCCTTAACCTTTAACACATCACCATTAGTAGCATTAATAACATAATTGTAAGTGAAAACATTTGAAGGTTGATTGAAATAATCAAATGAATCATGTAATACCTCGTTTTTCCAAATTTCCACTAAATAAATATAATGAGTATTCACATCAGCTACTGAGTGAGAAATTGTTGCAGATAATGTTTCTGAAGAAAAATTATATTCCAATGTTAAAGATGACGGGCCATGCCCTTGTGTAAAATCTATTGAATTTAGTGAAAAACCTAATACAAAAACTAAAGAAGTTAAAATTAAAAATCGATTAATCTCTTTTTTCATAATTATTCACCTTACCTATTCTAAAGATATGATATTTTATTTTTTTATTAATCCCTTTAGAATCTAAACAACATAGAACAAGTAATCCTATGTAATGGAAAATATTATTATCCAAAAATTATCAGTAAAATTATGAAAAAAGATAATATAGAAATGAATCCAGAATTTCTAGCTAGTTTTAATTACCAGGTAGGGGATTTCAATGAAGCAGCGAGATTATTTGAAGAAATCTTAGTCAATGATTCAGAGAATTTTCAGGCACTTGTTATGCTTGGAAATATTGCATTATTAAAAAATAGCTTTGAGAAAGCTATCAATTATCTTGATAAAGCTATTTTAGTTGCACCAGAGGAGCCTTCCCCTTATGCATTATTAGCTGAAGTATATTATAGACAAGATAATTATGAGCAAGCAGCTATCCAACTAAGACAATATGGTATTGTTGATATGGCTGAACGATTAGAAAGTTTTGATGATTTAAAACCATATAATATTACGTCAGAGAAAAGTGCTTATACAATAAAATTGCTTCAAATTGATCCTTTGCCTATTATTGAGGTACAGATAAATAATCATGAACCAGTCAATTTCTTAATCGATACTGGAGCAGCTGAAATAATTATTGATTTAGAATATGCAAATGAAATAAATCTACAAATATTTGGTTCAAAGACAGGAACTTTTGCAGGAGGGAAGAAAGCAACCACCTTTTTAGGAAAAATTGCTTCAATAAAAATTGGCGATTTAGAAGTTCAAAATATTCCTGTAAAATATATTCCTGTCCGACCATTTAGTCAAATATTTCAAGGTAAGAGAATTGATGGTATTATTGGCACAGTATTTTTCTATCATTTTATTACCACACTAGATTATTTGAATGGTGAATTAACTTTTAGAAAAAACACATTAGAACAACTAAAATTATTCGAGGAATCTATAACTGAAAAAAATCCTATTTTCATCCCATTTTGGATGGCAGAAGATCATTTCATGGTTTCTTGGGGTAAGGTGAATAATAGCTCTAAAGCATTATTTTTCTTAGATACTGGATTAGCTGGAGGAGGTTTTACTGGTTCGAAATCAATATTAGATGAAGGTGGTGTTGAAATTGATGAAAGCAAGGCATTTGAAGGAATTGGTGGCGGTGGAAAAGTAAAAGCAATACCATTTGTTGTGGAGAAATTATCTTTTGGTGAAATGGTCAAAGAAAACATTAATGGTGTTTTTACAGAAAATTTCCCTATTGAGCATTCTTTAGGGTTTAGAATTGGTGGTATTGTTTCACATCAATTTTTCAGAAATTGTGCTTTAACATTTGATTTCATTAAAATGAGATTTATAATAACAGAATAAATAATCCGATAACTATTGAGAAGTGCATTATAATCATAGGATGTTGTATTAACTTGGTTAATGGAATCATTATCATGGAAGAATCAGATTGCAATGAAATTACTAATGTATTTATACGATCATTCTTAGCAAATACTGATATTCCCATAGATCGATTTGAGAGGATAAAAAAATCCATTAAAATAGCTTTGACTAAAGAGCTTACGAATTTCATATCTGCTTATTATGAAGATAAAATGGTTGGAATTGGTGGGGTTACAAATTATATTGGATCGTCATTTATCGGCTATATAGGTGTTCTGCCAGATTATAGAGGTAAAGGGATAGGTTCAAAAATATTCTCCAAATGCTTGGATTGTGCAAAAGAAAATAATAATACAATAGAGTTGTTCTCTAATATTGGCGCTGACACTATATACCGACGATTTGATTTCAAAGATGAATTTAATACTTTTATTTATGAAATTCAAAACGATTCTAAAATAGAATTATCCTTAAATAAATGTAAGAAAACGTTACCAACTTGGTTGATGGAATTAGATAAAGAAGCAATGGGATTTGATAGATCAAAATTTCTTAACATTTTAATAACTGATTTTGATTATGAATGCTTTTTTATTGAAAATAAAGGATTTCTATTCTCTAATGGTAAACAAATAGGACCAGTAATTGCAACCACAGAGAATGTTTTTCATACTTTAATAAATGATGTTTTAGGGATTGAACCACAGCAAATTATAATACCTGAAAGGTTAGTTGAGAAAATTTCAAAATATTCGCCTAAAAAAATTCAAACTTGTATTAAAATGTTGTATGGACCAAAACTCCCAGCACATGAAGAATATATTTATGGATACAATAGCTTTGCCAGAAGTTAGTAGTTGCCACTTACTGGATTCTCTCTACTTCTGTTTGCTTTTTCTAAATTTCAATAGAAATTAAGTAATTTTTGTTAAGAAATAAACCAACCATACCTAATTTTTTTATTAACAATTAATCATCATAATACTTATGACATTTAAAGAAATCACACCTAAAGATTTAACAGAAAATGCTGTTGATTTAATTGGCTTAAATTGGATGCTAATAGCATCGGGAGATAAAGAGAAATATAATATGATGACTGCTTCATGGGGTGGTTTGGGTGTTATTTGGCATAAACCAGTTTGCTTTATTTTTGTTCGTCCAAGCAGATATACCTATGAATTTATTGAAAAAAATGACCAGTTTAGTCTAAACTTCTTTACTGAGGATTATCGCCCAATTTTGAATGTTTGTGGCTCAAAATCTGGCCGAGATATAAATAAAATGAAAGAGTGTAAGCTTACAACAACAGCTGAAAATGGTACTATTTATTTTAATGAAGCAAGAATTACCCTTGTTTGTAAAAAGCTCTATTATGATGATTTGAAATCAGATCATTTTCTTCATCCCATACAGGATAATTTTTACAAAAACGGTAATTTTCATCGGATGTATATTGGTGAAATCTTAAAGTGTTATGTCAAAGATTAATGATTAATTGATTAAGGAAAAATGTTTAAGATTATTCTTAAACATAATCCATCCTTTTAGGTTTCTTGGTTTCACGTTTGAAACCAATCATTTTCAAGATATCGCTAATTTGATCAAATATCTGTTGAATGAATTCATTTTCAGGATACTTTTTATCTAGTTCTTCAAGTTGGTTTAATAATGGGATTATTTCTTCCCCTTTTTGTTCTTGTGCAAGAAGTGAAATTACTCCTACTAATGATTCGACGTAAATTTTCAAAATAACATCATTTTTGGGAAAATTAATAGCTAATTCTTGTAATTCACTCATTATTTCTTGAGTTAAATTATAATCAGATATTCCTGTTATTTTCAATGTTGTAAATAAACTTTGAGCATAAATTGTTTGAAGTTCAAGGCTATCTTTTGCTGAATCAGCTAAAAGCTCTAACTCATCCAATTGTTTTTTCATTTCTTCATGATTTTGTTCACCTAAAGCTGAAATAGCATTGAGATATCCTTTTGCTAATTCAATTTTAAACGTACTATCTTTTTGATTTGCAACTATTTTTTTAATAGATTCTAACCATCTTTTAGCGTCTTCAGGTTCTTCAAATGATCTATCCATTGCTGTAAGATAAGCATGAACCCATTCTAATTGTAATCCTATGTTCTGTGGCATAGATTCAGACAAAATTTGAATCTCAGATATTATATTGTCAATATTTTTTATATCACGTTTATTTGAACTGTCTATTTCCAAAATCAAAGACTTTGAAAGGTTTAGTTTTATTTCCTCATTATCAGGGAATTTTTCAGCCAACTCTCTGAATCTCTTAGTGCGATTTTTAAGCGCTTTAAAATCTCCTCTCTTTTTCCAAAAATTAGATATTTCATACGAAGCTTTTGACAATTCCTCATGAATCTTGATATCATCAGGGTTTTTAATGGCCAAGTTTTCGAGATTAGCAATAATCTCTTCCATAAGATTTGGTTGCCCTTTTGAACTAAGAGCTTTAAGTGATGTTCTTAATGTTTTAGCAAAATTAAAAATCAAAGCTTTATTTTCAGGATTTTTTTGGCAAAATTCTTCAATACTAGATAAGTATTTTTTAACTTTTGTAGATGAGAATCGCCCTTCAAATGTTTCTAGTGCAATAACAACAGCATTGCTATAAATCTCAATTGCGTCATTAGATTCTTGTGCTAATTCAGCTAATTCTTGTAACTGCTGTTCTACATTGGAAAAATTACCTGCTGTACATTCCTCTTTTAGTGTATCGAAAAGTTTGTTTGCTTCATCCATTTTATTTACCTTCAAAGTTTATCTTAGAATGATAAACAATTATCTTATATACTATAAATACATCTTGAAATTATTATCATTTTTCATATGAATATTATAAAAACATAGATTGAATGGTAAAATATAAATTACAGAAATCAGAAAACTAGCTAATAACAATAAGATTAATACTAACGTGGGATAGAATATGAAATACTCGCTGACAAAAAAAGTTAACACTAAATCACTTGGGGAACTTTACTTGATGCTTTCAGATGCAATGGAAGAAAAAATACCTGATATAATTTGGGAAGGTTCAGAATTTGAAGTGAATTTAGATCACCCAGACTTGGTCTGTAATGTTGATTATATTTCAACTAAGAAAGGCGGTGAATTTTCCATTAAAGTCAGCTGGATAACACCCGCAGCTAAGAAACAAAAAGCAGCAGAAGCAGCTGCGAAAACAAAAGAGAAAATCGATAAGAAAAGCCCATCATCAAAAGGTTCATCATCTACCAAACCTAAAGAGGAAGAAGGGGCAGGATTAGAATTAGTTTCAGATGAGGAATTATGGTTAGAAGATGAAGATAATTGGGAAATGGATGAAGATGAAGATTGGGATTCAGAAGACTTCGATGATGAATGGTAATTTTGAATTACCATATCAGTTTATTTTTTAAAACTAAAGCTTCTTTTGCCAAAGATGTAATTCTTCTTTAATTGTAAATCCTAATGAATCATATAATTTGTTGGCACCTTCATTAGCTGCAGCACCAGGGATGCAGATAACTTTTGGTTGAAATTTTGTTAACCTTATAAGTCCTTCACTAATCAATGATTTGGCCAATCCTAACCTTCTATGGTTCATATTGGTTCCAACTGGTTCAAATTCAGCAATTTTACTATAAGAGTCAAACCGGATAGTACAGAAAGCAGCAAATTCTCCATGAGAATCAATCGCTACTAAATCTAATTCGGGGCAGTAAAATGATGCTGAGCCATATTTCTGAGCTAATTTCAATGTCATCTTGTTACAATGGGGAAATACTGATGCTATAACTTGACGATAATTTTGGAAATCGTCTTCTATATTTACTGAGCGAATTGTATAACCTTCTGCTAGTTGATAATCAGGAGGTGAAAGTTCACTAGGTCTAATACGTGTATATTCATCGAATCCCAGATCTAAATAACCCATTTCTTTTAACAATGCGGTTTTATGTTTATCATCACTTGTAACATAAAAATCAATAGTAGCTATATCGGTATCTCCTTTTTTTCTCAATATTAATTGCTTTTCAATCCAAATAATAAGGTCTTTTTCGAACTCCTTAAAATTTGGGTGTACGAAAACCCAGCTCTCTGATGAAGTTGTTAATACCGTTATAGCAATAATCTTAGAGCGATATGAATCATCCTTTTCATTAACTAGTTCCCATATCTTTACTAAATCATCCTCTTCCTTTTGATACTCTGTTCCACAAGGGCCGAATTTTCGATTTTCAAACCTTTGTGGTATCCATGATTGTAATGAATTAGTTTTAAAGTAACAATCCGTTAGAAATTCTCTAACAAGTTCAAAGTCATTATCCCAATCAAAATTTCTCATTTTTAATGTCATTTGTTTCAATCTAGAATACAATTAATTTATTATAAATTCAATGACAAATCTAATCAAGAAAAAAATTGCTTAGATCCTTGGTTAAATTTTCTTTAAATAATAATTATTGATGGTTGTTAATATTATTACTTAATGATAGCTATTTATTGCTGATACTATAGATTTACATAGAGTATCATATAGATTGGCTGATAATCGACTATACAAATCATAATTGTCTATTGGTCTAATTTCATTCCAAGCACCTTTACCACCAAAAATCCATGCTTGTTTGCTAGCAGCTAATATTTGTTTAGCATCCATTGAATAATCATCAATAGGTATAATTGTTTCAAGATTATGCTCCTCAAAATTGAAAGCTGAAAGATGATCTATTGCTTGTTGAAAAACAGAAATCCAATTATCTAGATTATTATTTGAAGTAAAATTTACTAAATCAGTAAGAATCTCTTTTAGATATAATTTTGTAGTTTCAAGTGGTATTATTTTCCCAGGATAGTAATCACTATCTTTTTCCATAAGATAGAACAATTCTTTTGCTTTATCATCGTCAGTAATTTTAATAGGAGCCCAAATATCTATTCCCTCATCTTTCATAGCAATTATATGCCATTGATTCCCATGTCCAGCAGGTTTAGTGCTAATTGTGTCTTTCTTTTTACTCGTCGATATATATTGATAATGTAGCATTAAATGAGTGACTTTTGATTTCTTAAGATAATGAAACCAATTTTGTGGGCTTTCAGCTATAATATCAATTTTCTTAAGATTTTTAACAGGTAATTTTAGACTGAATTTATAATTAGCCTCAAAAAAGGCTGGTTTTTTATCCTGATTAATATCACTCTTACCACCTACTAGAAATGCGTTTCCATAGGCTGCTAAAGAACTAATTTTTAAGATTTCTTCATTCATAGATAATAAAAAGACAATAGTAGATTAATATCTTTTCTAAATGAGCAATTAGAAATCTTATTTTGCAACATCAGTTATTACTACAATATAGAATTTCTCTTCATCAACTATAAGAGGACTAGCAATAACATGGAGATCTAGTCTATATTTTTTGCCTTCCCGTTCAATAGTAATAGTGGCTAAACTTTCCTCGCGTTTGTCCGTTTCTTGAGTTTTTAATACTGTAAGAACAGCTCCACAATATCTACATTGCTTACCAGTACCACAACCATTAGCAGTGTCATGAGAATGAACACACGCCAATAATTCACCTGGTCTTTGACCTAGACCATCTTCGAAATGTTCTACACCAATTGCTTTTGTAAAAGCATGATTTGCATAAATTACTTGTCTATGTTTATTTAATATTGCAACCATATTTGGTAGTATATCAAGGACTGGTAAAACTTTTCTCAAACCAAGAATTTTTATTGTTTGGACATAAACATCCCCATTTGCAAGTCTCTCAGGAGGAGCAAAATAAGTTTCAGCAGAGGTCATTTTATATCTCCAACTTAATATCCAATATTCAATAGTATAATAGCTATTATGATGTATTAATGTAATATAAATTGTATTATATAGTAAATTAATATTGAATAATATCTTTTTTAATTAAAATAATTAGTATTATTTATTGTTCACATATTTTTCATAGAATTCCTTTATTCTCTCTGCTAAAGCAATGAGCTCTTCTTTTGTCATATTTACTATACAAGGCAAATAAGCAATACCATCATTGAGTTTCTGATATTGTGTGTCATTTTCATATGATATGTTAAAAAGTTTGTAAGTGGGATTAGGCAAACTGGAAATGTTGTAATCATTAAGAAATTCCAAAAAAGTATTTCTTAATTTTTCATCCAATATTATAGTATTATATGGTGTAAAAGATTGGTTACCCTTATACCAAGGGAAAAATGCTGCTATGACTTCTGGTGGAAATTGTTTCATAAAGAATTCATATTTTCTTGTATATAATAATTCAGGGATTTTATGATTATCGAGATTTTCATACATGGATTTTAATAACCCCCGAGAAGGTCTAAACATGTATTTTCCTCTACTAAAACCGGGGTTACTTTTTCGGTATTTTTTAGTGATATTTAAGATATTAATGCTATTGTCAAAGTGACTTAAAAGATTCAAAATAGCTATAAATGAAAAAATAAAAGGACGATAATTATACAATAGAAAAGTTGGTATTTTCTTTAACAATTCTTTAAATCTTGTACTAATTTTCTCTCGTGGCAAATGCTCTATTAAAGAGACAAAATCATTGATAATTGATTGATATTTATTCCTAATATGAATAAATCCCCCTCCTAAAGCAATAGGTCTCTTATCCATTGCCATTGAATAAAAGGCCATATCAACAACATCATTACTAAAAGGAATATCTAGGGTTCCTCCCTGAACTCGATCTTCTAATATTAAGCAACCATATTTTTCTTTAAAGTCTGCTAAAATATCTAAATCCATATCTTGACCAAATAAATGAGTAATAACGATCAAGTCACAATTTTCAACTTCTGGCAATTTCCCAATACCATTATAATTATCGTTCAATTGAATGATATGGATGTTCTCGGGTTTGACATATTTTTCAATAACGTCTCTAAAGGATGTATGATGAAAAGGTGTGGTAGCTATTACTACATCCTTTTGTTTACTAAAGTATTCTAAGGTTAGATCAAAGAGTGATCTACAAGAGTACCCAAGAACTTTAGAGTAATCACCCTGCATTATTAAAAGATCGTATTTTTCTCGAGTTAAGAGATTCGAGAAATGTCTTACAAATTCATGAGCTTTTAAAGGCAAATAATCCGGGGTTACTTTAAAGATGTAATTGGTCATTGATATCGAACAATAGTTTAAAATTCTACTAAATAATTATTTCCCCTTTTAACAGTAAATAAGTAACCTCCTATGAATCATGATTTGATTTAAAGATTTTATATGCATAAACTTTCATTTCATCATTCTTGTCAAATAACTCTAATTTTGAGAAGGTAAAATTATTGGATATAATCCTAGAATCATTTTTCAATTCAGTTAGTAATTTATCTTGTAAAAGATTGTTTGTTTTTTGCAATAGATAACAAATAACTATATTTGCATCACTTAGATCTTTGTGAAAGAAATTTCCAAATTTTACTTGAACTTTATCTTGTAATCTCAATCTATGAATGCGTGATTTACACCAAAGGTATCTAATAGGATCAATTTCATAACCAATAGCTCTGGCACCAAACTGCGTAGCTGCAATTATAAGAATTCTACCATCACCACAACCAAGATCGTAAACTAAGTCATTTGGTTGAACTTTAGCTAATTCAAGCATTTTAATAGCTTTTTCCTTATTAGTAGGGGCCCATGGTGCCCCTTTAAGGCTTGACCAAGCGAAGAAGAATACGATTATGAAGATTAAAACTGCTAAGGCTATTAAAAAATAATGAATAATTAACATTTAGCTCATATTTAATTAAAGCTTCAATAATTTAAGCATTTATTATGAAAAGTTAAAAAAATAACCCGACTGCGTTTCTTAATATTTTTATAGTGAAATGCTTGTTAGTAAATTAGCAATAAATTTGATATTATAATACAATGAAATTCTGAATTATTATAATATGTTTTTTATTAAGTGAAGAGGTTAATTTGATGAATAAAAAAACAGCTTTAATAGGATTATTTCTAATTCTAATGGTTAATTTTAGTTTTACAAATGTTAATGTAAATGGTTCAATTAATGCGGGAAACATATATTCAACATTAGCGACAGCTCCTGTAATTGATGGATTATTAGATGATGCTGTTTGGGATTATGCTCCAGCGGTAAATTTTGTATTATATGATGATAATAATCAATCAAATACAAAAGACATAACAATTTATTCACTCTATTCAAGCGATAATTTCACATACATAGGTGGAGAATTAGAAGATTTATATTACAGTTACTTAGGTTTTGCATTTCTATTTGAAACAGACCTTTCAACAGACATAATCTTATCAATTAATGAGACAGATATCACTTTTGGTAATAATCTTGATATGAAGTTTATAAGAGCTGATAATATCTTTATTGATGGTTTTAAATCGGGTACCGGTGAGTATGTAGATACCGAAAATTTGGGAACAAATGATATGGTCGCACATATAACACATTCAAATGGTAAATATTGTTTTGAATTGGCTATTCCTTTTGATTCGGGTGACATTAATGGTAAGGATATATCTAATACTGTAAATGATGAACTTAAATTTCTAATTTGGTATAATGGTTTTGATAATTATTATCAAGTTAGAATAGATGATCTTGAGTGGGAATACTGCACATTAATATATCTTTCACCATCCACAAGCGTTTTGAATGGCGTACCAATACAAATAATCAGTCTAGTCAGCATTTGTGGATTAGCTGTTATGACCATCTTAATTAAAAGAAAGAAATAATTGATACAATTCGTTTCTGGTATCTTCTTTCTTTTCTTATTTCATCAGCATATAAAGACCATAAAAAATTTAGATTATTAATTGATTTTTGCATATGTTGGTGAAATTATGTCAGATTCTAAGTGTATCTTTTGTAAAATTATAGGAAAAAAAGAGTTTGCAGCAATAATATATGAAGATGAAGATGTAATGGCTTTTATGGATATTCGACCAGTGAATGAAGGTCATGCATTGATAGTTCCTAAAAAACATGAAAAATATGTCACTGATTTAGATGAAGAGTTGTTTTTAAAATTATTTCCAATAGGTTATAGGATTGCCAAAAGAATTAAAGAGGTTTATCCAGAAATAACTGATTTCAATTTCCTGATAGCTGATGGAGAGAATGCTGGCCAAGAAATTCCCCATGTGCATTTACATGTTATCCCCCGCCAAAAAAGAGATGGTTTTGGCTTCAAGCTCCCTAAAGGCTTTCTGATACGTTTAATCTCAAAAGAAGAGCGAAAACGTGTTAGAGATAAATTAGTACCAATATGAATTTCTCATTATCATATTTTTTTAACAAATAATTATTAATAAGTCAAATTCTACTGTGATGATGTGGTTGAATTGGTATTCACTTGGCAAGATTTTGTTATTCCTATAGCTATGGCATTAGCTATTACACTAATTCATTTTATTGGTGAACAAATATCTGCCCATTTGAAAAAATTACACTTTCAACTTCAGAGTTTTGGTGCCGGCTTGATGGTGGGAATAATTTTTCTTGAATTATTACCTCATATTGCTACAGGACAAGAACATTTAGATGAATTCATTTATATTCCATTTTTATTTGGTTTCACAATAATAGCTGTAGCAGAAAAGTTTGTTTATAGAAGACTCATTAGAAAAAGTTTCATATCAGCAGCGGAAAATAAAACGGCTGTTATTGAACAAATAACAATTGATGATATGGATAATGAGTTAGTTGATGAAGAGAAAGGTCAAGTCGATTGTGTTCCAATTGAACAAAATATCATGTTTGAAGGAATAGCCTTTATAACACATGGTTTAGTAATTGGTTTGCTTATTTCATTAATTTTTGAAACATATGAAAATATTGGCTATATTGTTTTAATCCCATTTTTTATCAGAGCTTTTACATTATCTTTTTCAATAGAACAGATACTAGAGGAGCTTTCAGATAGAAAAGAAAAGATAATCAGAATTCTTAGTATTATTACTCCAACAATTGGTGCATTGATTGGGATTTTTATGGTTGTAAATAAAATATTGTTATATACTTTTTTTGCAATCACATTAGGATTGATTTTATATATCATAGTCAGGGACATGATACCGTTGGGTAAAAAAGGCAAACCGCTATATTTTGTAGCAGGTGTTTTGTTAGCTGTGGGAATATTTTTACTGTTTGAATTAGTAGTATTTTAGTATAAAACAAGAAGGATAAAAAAATGAATTTACGAGAAAAAATGGTGCTTGATTTAACCTCGGGTTTAAAAACTGATGATTGGCGTGAAAAAGTACGGTTATTAAAACATATGAAAGAAATTGGCCCAGAAATCAGTGTTGCTATGAATAATCTAATTGATTTGTTATCAGATCCTGATGCTAGAGTTCGATTTCAAGCTGCAAATGTTTTAAAGGAATTAGGTTCAGATTTAGAAAAGGTAGTTTCAACTATAGATGAAGCTTACAAAAAAGAAAATGACCCTGATGTTAAAAATTCATTGATAGACCTACTTGGGATTTCAAAATCGAAGAGTGCTATAAAATTCCTAAAACAAATTTATGATGAAAGTAATAATGATTTCATTAGGCAATCAGCAGTTGAATCATTAAGTTTTATTGGGGATGAGCAATGTTTACCTTATATATTTAAAGCATTAAAAGATCCCGCTTCAAATGTTCGATATGCTGCTGCGAATTCTCTTAGATGGATAAAAAGTGAAGAGAAAGTTCAACCATTAATTGAAGCATTACAAGATGATAACTCATTAGTGAGATCAGGTGCTGCTTGGGCATTAAGCACCATTTCAAAAAAGGATCTGGCAGTAGAACCGATTATTATAGCGTTACAAAATGAAGAAGATGATTATGTTAGATATGATTTAATTAAAACTTTGGGTGAAATGAAAACAACAAAAGGAATACCTGAATTAGTAAGTTTAGCAAAAAGCGATCCAGAAGTAAAAATAAGATTGAAAGCTATCGAAACTTTAGGTGAAATAGGAACAGAGGATGCCATAAAGGCTTTAATTGATTTATATCGTAAAGCATCCACTGTAACAATTCAAAATAAAATTAGTTTTGCTTTAAGAAATGTCAAACCAGAATATCTTAATGAATTTGAAAAACTTAGAGATCAAGAGTTAAAAGATAAAGAGCTTAAGAAACATCAAAAGGAGATTGAAGCACTACACAATTATCGCATTAGCGAATTACAAAATATACTACTTAACCACAAATCAATGTCAATTGAATTATTTGCAGAATTACTTAAAATCAAAGACGTTAATAATGTGGAAAAATGGCTTCAAGATTTACCTGAAAACCTTGGCATAAGAATCATCCAACAAATAGACTTTGATTCTATCTTAATAACAACACACAATGACCCAAAAGTAATGTATGATAAAATTAACAAAATAATTGCGAGTTTTTCAGCAATATTTGAGACAGTTGAGTAAATAAAACATTCATAGTGTTTTTACACAACATTTTTCTTTAACCTCATTTACCATATTTGTATAATATAGTATTTGAAAAATGATTTCCAAGAAAAGTTTGTGATTTCTTATGAGTCTCTTTAAAAGTGATAATAAAGCTGGTAAATCATTATCGTCTACTTTTGATGTTACGATAGCTACTGTGGTAAGAAATTTAATTACTGATTGGCAATACAAATCTGATATTGTAATCCAATTTGTGTGGACTGTCACTAACCTAGTTGCATATGGTTTTCTAGGATTATCAGTTGGGCAAGGTTCAGGTGATTTTGCTCCTGAATATTCATTTTCATTATTTCTCTTATCTTCATCAGCTTTTTGGACCATGTTTACTGGTAATTATGAGGAGACATCTTTTTGCTTGCGTGAAGAAGCAGCTCGGGGTACTATGGGTTATTTAATTACAAATAATGTTGGTACATTGGGAATTATGATTGGTCGTTATATCTCTTCTAGTTTGAAATTTTTTATTATCTTTATAGTTACGACATTACCTACTTTTGGAATTGTTCGAGGTGCTGATGGCAATCTTCTCCCGCACTCTGCAAGTGAATTCTTTATGTTAATACCATTAATTATTACATCTTATGTTTTCATGATGTGTATTAGTATATTCATGGGTTCTATTACATTATTAGTTAAACAAACAACAACAATCGTAAGAATTATGCTTTATCTTGTGAGAATATTAGGTGGTTATTTCTTTATGATTGAATCATTTGCTGCTTATGGTGGATTGTGGTGGTTACCAGTAGTGGCGGTTTGTTTCCCAATAGTTTCAGGGCAATATGCTTTCAGACGTTACTTGATTGAGCATGATACAACTGTTCGATTCCCAGATATGTTCATGATTAATGATTATAGAGCGAATGAGGGATTAGATCCAGTTGCTTTTGAAGGGATTTCCTATGGATATATGCTTCTCATAAATCTAGGTATCTGTATATTGTTCATAATTGGCTGTTACTTCTTTGCTAAATGGATGACAAGAGTTGCACGAAGAAGAGGAACAATTGAATTTTATTAGGTGAAAAAAATGGTTGATGAAATAATAGTTTCAAATCAATTAATAAAAGAATTCCCAGTAAATGAACCATTAGCTTCGCGAGAGAATAAGTTACGATTAGGTCCAAGCAAAAAACGAATTTTAGATGGAATAACATTTGATCTTCCCAAAGGATTATCACTAGCATTGTTGGGTCCAAATGGTTCTGGTAAAACAACACTACTGAAGACACTATCAACAATCTATTCACCTGATGGTGGAGAAGCATATGTGTGTGGATATGATGTGGTGTCAGAAATCAAAGAAGTGCGAAAGAGGATTAGTTTTGTTTCACCAGCAATGGATTTTCAAACGAAATTAACACTAAAACAAACAATCAACTTCTTTGTAAAAGTAACCAATGGTGATATGGCTTTAGCTAAAGATTTCATTGAAGAATTACAATTAGATCATTTATGGAATACTAAGTTAGAAACATTTAGTGAAGGGCAAAAAGCGATTACTAGATTATGTGTTGGATTGCAGAAAAATCCCGAAGTATTATTTGCTGATGAACCAACTAATGGAATTGATTTTAGAAGAAAGCAGGTGGTATTGGATTTTCTTGAGAAACAGGGAAGAGAGCGAACACTTGTTCTTGTAGATCATGATCCTGAAGTTGTTGATGTATTGTGTGACAAGATACTTCTAATTGCCTTAGGAGGAACAGTTCGAAGTATGGTGGATGTTGCAAAATTACAATCAGAATTTAATTATCTATATGACATAATGGTAATTCCTAAAGGATCAATGACTAAAAAAGAAGCAACGGATATTTGGCCAAGATACGAAATGATAGGTGGGATGTGTCGTTTCTTTGCTGGAAATAGAAGCGAATGTGCTGAAATTCATGAACGAGTTGTTAAATGGGGACGATTTATTGATATCAAAACTTCAGGAATATCTATTGAAGATATTACATTAATGTGGTTGAAAAAACATGAAGAGGAAATGGAAGAGAAATTACAAGAAGATAGACAAAAAGCAAAAGAGCTAGAAGAAGCTATACAAAAGAAAAAAATGAACCGAAGGAAATCATAATTTAGTTTTGGTGAGATAGTCAATGACCATAGTACATATTGAAGAAGTAACAGATGATATGATACAAAGTGTTCGTAATTGTTTCACACAATTTGGTGGTCCTGAAGCAATTATTAAGGGAAAGGTTTTCATTAAAATTAATGCCTCAATGCCTGATAGATATGCGATTACTTCACCTGAAGTTCTTCTTGCAATAATTGCTGTAGTAAAAGAAGCTAATCCCAAAGATATTATTGTTTTTGATAGTTCTGCTGTTGGATTTCCAACGCGAGTAGTATTTAAATTTCAAGATTTTGATAAAAGGATTAGAAAAGCTGGTGCAAAACCCCTATATTTAGATGAAGAACGAAAAACGGTTTTGATGGAATTCAAAGGGAAAGGTTTAGATAAACCAGTACCATTGCCCAGAGTGTTGTATGATAATCTCATTGTAAATAAGGATCAAAACACTTTCATCAATGTTCCCAAATTAAAAACTCATTTACAAACGGGAATGACGTGTTGTATTAAAAATTTACATGGGCTATTATATGATGAAGAAAAGGCTTACAATCATCATCATGTTGATGAAAAAGTAGTTGAACTATATTCAAAATTTACTCCTGATTTCAACATCGTTGATGCTATTTCAGTGTCAAATAATGGCATGGCAACTTTTCTTGAAGATTGGGAAGTGCCAATGAATTTATTGATTGCTGGTATAGATGGTATCGCTATTGATACTGTGTGCTCTGAATTGATAGGAATTAAAGATGTGAAACATCTAGAATATGCAAAGCAATTGAATCTTGGAATATCAGATTTAAAACAAATTGAGATTGTTCCTACAAAGAAATTATTGCCGCAACACAAAAAACAGCTAAATGCTGATTATGGAAATTTCACATCTAGGATTAGTGATTCGTATCTATTCTTCCCAGGTAAAGAACATGGGGGTTGCAAAGCGGGTTGTAAAGCCATTATTTTGTATGCTTATTCCTTCAACAAAGTAGCTATTACTAAGAATCTCGCTTTAATCTATGGGCGTGGTCATGACACTAAAGAATTTGATAAATTAAAAGGTCCCTTCATAGTTAATGGCCCATGTGCTGTCGATGAGTTAAAAGAATACTTTGAAAACAGGTCTGACAGAAAAGAGATTAAAGTTTATTATGTTCCTGAACACTTCCATATTACTAAATACAGTGCTGCTGTTCTGAAAGCTAGTAATGTCAAACTGAAAGACATGGGTTCTGCTTTAGAGATAAACCCACTAAAATTATTAAGTGGTTATATTGGAGCTAAAATGAGAAGGGCAATATTTACTTCGATGATATAATTAGGTGTGTGATTTGACAACTAAAGAAAAATTCCTAAAAGGATTCATCATTTATACTGGTATTTTTGAAATAATCATAGCTGTATTTTTTACTTTGTTTAAACTTGTATGTAATTATCTTGGCTATGATTGTATACCTTTGTTCTATCTAATGGCTGCAGTTGAACTTGCAATATTGGGGATTTTACTTCTCTACTCAGCAAAAGATTTGAAGCGTTATTTGATAATACCCGTGCTATCTTGTGCTTTCAGATTTATTATGATTATTCCATCAATATATACCGCAATTGTTATTCCAGAGTTCCGTTACATTTTAATTGGGACAATGTCTTATGATGTTATCTCAGCAATAGTCACTCTTGTGTTATTGAAGCAATGTAATTATTTCAGTAAACCAATAGAAAAAATTGGAAGTGAAAAATCTGAATAAAAAGAAAAAGACTTCTGAAGATGATAAAACAGCTTTTGAAAAAACTGCTAAGGAATTATACATTAAAGTTTCAGATACAAGCGAGCTTAGAGTTTTAATTTTTGATGATGTTCATAAACCATTAGAAGATATTGACATTCTTTTTATACCTGGATTATTCACGATTTTTCCACGATGGGAAAAAGTAGTACAAGAATTAAGTGAATCATATATTGTCTACTATGTTGAAACAAGGGATAAGAATACTAGCAGATTGGTTAAGAAAGCTAAATTTGATGCCCCTCGTTTAGCCAAGGATTTAGCGAATATTGTTTTTCATTTAAAATTAAATGATAGAAAGTTTATCACTATATCTAGTTCTATGGGTGGAATGGTAGTTCTGGAAAATTTAGCTAATAATTCTGTGCGTTCAGCTGGTGACATTTTAATCAGCCCCGGTGTAGAGATGCCTTTTCCAAAATGGGTTGTCCTCTTATTGCGAGTCATTCCTCCTTTTGTAATCATTCTAATGAAGCCATTCACTCGCTGGCTTATAGGTAATGTTTATGTGAATAAAAAGAAAGAACCATTGCAATCTCAAGCCTATCAAAGATCTATAGGTGAAGCAGATCCTAAAAAATTACGAAAAAGTGTGCTTAATCTCGCAAAGTATAGCGGCTGGGATATTTTACCAAAAATAAAAAATCGTGTAATCCTAATTGGTGCTACCCACGATAAGGTTCATGCTAGTCAATTGAGTTATAAAATAGCCAGCAATTTGGTAAACTGCTCATTTGTTGACCTTGAAACGAACAAAGCAGCACATGACACTCCACTAGTAGACTTAACAAAGAAATTTATGAAGGAATTAACCGGCACAGGTCAAAGAATCCCTAATGAGGAATTTCATCATCTCGAGTAATTTCAGATTCTTTTTCTTCAGCAAAAATTGTTAGAGCTGCTTGACCAGCGGCTCTTTGGTGGATGACATTTCGTCGGATTCCTTTCTTTTTATTTCGCCATTCTAATTCCCCTTTATTTATGGGTTTAATTATCTCGAGTATTTCTTCTGATTCTATATTCCCCTCTTGTATTTGCCCCGGCTCATTGATTTCTTGCTCAGTAGCCAACCCAAAGAACTGATCTAATCTCCCGGTTGGCAGTGCACTTTCTACTTCTTTGAGGTTTGATTTTACACCTAAATCTTCGCAGCATCGTAGCATTTCAGTGACATAATACTCACGATCAATCGTTTCAACAAACTTGGGATGTTTGGCTCTTCGATAGATTGCCCCTTTGCCTTCGGTAATGATCCAAGGGAATTTATCAAAATTCATCCATTCTTTTCTAGCGTCCAGTTGCTCTTTTTCAGCAAAATCCTCGAAAGCATAAACTGATGGTGTTTTTGTTCTATAATTATCGGGGTCACGTCGAATAGGCGTCATAATCAAGACTTTTGGGAGAAGTTCCTCAATTGATATTTGGAGGACTCTTGCTCCAAGAGATATTAGAAATTGCTTGGCAAGCTTAAACTCCTGTGAATTATTGGTGGTTGAAGGAAGAGTTACTCCTTTGCTATTTTTGGGATATCGCAAGAGAATGTCTAAAACCTTTCGTTGAGCTATTCTTGCGAGCGGTGACCAATCTGACCGGACCGCCTCAAAGCCTTTTACTTTGAATTCGTCACTTAAGAGGCTAACATAGCTGTAGGCTTTCTTTCGTTCTGGTTTGAAAATTACCCTATAGGCGATATCCTCTAATTTTAGTTCTAAAGGGTGGGGGAAATTATTATTCAATTCTTTTAAGATTGCTTGAGCGATTTTCATGAGTTTGCTAATATACCTTTCCTTTTTCTCGGGGTCGGATTCAAGATAAGCATTCTTGATCAATTCTTCATCAAGAATTTTAATGAATGTGCTATCAGTATCGCCGTAAATCATCTCACAAGGAACAATCTTCTTGGAGATGCTTTCAAGATTCTTTTCAATGCTTAAAAGGTAACTTCGAGCACTATCAGCAATTGCTGATGCAAGTGTTTGGGTATAAAATCTGCTGCGAATATAGAAATGGGCTCCATATAAACTATTAGCTACTATTTTCATCGAATTTTGCTCTCGTTTTAAAATCCCAAGCATCTCAATCAGACGGGTTTTTTCCTTGGTACTTTCGGCCTTCTCAAGCTCTTCAGTTATTTTCTTGATTTGTTCTTTTTTTGCTAATCGTTTCTGAACCATTGTTTCTTCTAGAATAGAAAGACATGAACGTGATTGCTTCTCAAATAATTTTTTAGGATCACCGTAATCGCTTGCTTCAATCCACTGTTTGAGTGTTTCACCACCAATGTTATGAGCAACCATTACACTAGGATACATTGATCGGAAATCAGCTATTATCACTCCTGTGTGTAATGTTCCTTTTGGATAGAGTACTGTGCCGCCTTCATGAGGGTGAGTCTCTCGTATTGCCCTATTCTTTTCCACTTGTAATTTATCAGGTCGCTTGGGAATCAATATTCCTTTCCGACGCATATATCTCATTAATTCAAATTCACCGTTAATCCTCTCTGTGCAACTGTTGCTTTCTGCTGTGGGAAAGCCTGTTACCCGCAAAGTTTCGATCCAACCCGTCATCCCTAAAGCCCAGTAAAGGTCAAAGATTAGTTTACAATCATGCAAGCAAGTTTTAACCAAGGATTTTAAATTGTCTTTATCTTTTTGTAAGACACCTTCTTGCCATAATTTTGTTGGTGTTGGGAGACCCTTTAATTCCCCCCGACCAAGCACTTCTTGTGAAGTGCTATAGAGATCTTTTCTTCCAGAGGTTGGATGAATGCCCCAGGTTCTTAGAGCCAAATCAAAAGACATTCTCCCTTTTATTCTATACGATAATAATTGTCTCGAGTAGAAAGCAGGCTCGTCTTTAAAGATGGAAAGCAATTGGTGAGGTATTCCAAGAAATTTCATTCTGCTAAAGAAATAGGGAAGGTCAAAGCTATCCCCTCGGTAAGTACATAAAATATCAGGTTGCACTGTATGGATGTATTTGATAAAATCCATTATCATTCTCTTTTCGGCATCATCTGAATTCTCTTGCAGAAGGAATAGTTTGCCATCTTGAGGTTGAGGATTTTTTCCCCAAATGGCACTAATTGCAATAATCCTATTCTTTCGTTTTGCCAGAAGCTCTTCTATGCTCTCTTCCTCTCGAGTGATTTCTACTTTAATACCCATTACCTTCAGTGGGTAAAATAACACTGGTGAAGGGATGATTGAATCCGATACTGTATATAACTCCTTATAGTTGGCTTTTGCGAAAATGGTTCTGCCCTTTTCTTCGAGTGTAATAACATTAGCTCTTACAACATTCAAACATTTAATGTTATTATCAATGAGAAACCTTTTGAGGTAGGGGATGTCCGTTTCAAAGGTTTCAAGACCAAGTTTCTCAAACTCTCGAGCAATTTCCCTGATTTTCCTAGGATCTTTTCCAAAAATTTTGTATAATTTCAATTCCTCGCCTGCCCAGAAATACCTTCGAAGGACTACTTCTTCAAATCCAGTTTGCCATCTGCTGATTATCGGGTCGTTTTTGAGGATGAACTCAACTTCTTTGCTCTTCTTCACGTAGAGATATGGTTTAAACCCACTAACTTCAACTAAAATTTCATGCTCATTTGTTTTCCCAAATAATTTGATGATAAGTTCTTCAGAGTCAACTATCTTATAATCAAGATCTGTTAGTAGGAAAGTCAGCTCTTGCCTCGATTTCATTACCAGTCTTACTCCAATTTGGGTAGTTTTTAAACCCTAATCCTTACTCTACTATAGGAAAACAATTAGCAACAATTGTAGACTAGTAAGTGACAAACTGGTTATTAATAAAAGACTGAAAGGGAGGGGTAACTGTAAGTATTTTTGTCGACAGAATTAAACAGAAAGTTGAAGTTCTGTGCAAAAGTACATAAAATAATTCTAGATTAATTTTTGTTGTTTAGTTTTCTCTTGATATTCCTCAATACATTGAATACCTTTGTTTTTGGGACTATTAACATAAGTTGATACTGGATAAGCTTTCATCTTCTCTCCATCGTATGGTTTAAGCATGGGTTTGAGGGTATTATCATCATCGATTTCTGGATTTAACCAAATATCGAAATTTTTCGGTGGAATGATAACTGGCATTCGATTATGAATGGGTGTCATGACACTATTTGGTTCAGTAGTTAAAATTGAGAACGACTCGATTTTTGATCCTTCAGAATCTTTCCACTTATCCCAAATACCTGCAAAAGCAAAAGGTTGTTCATCTTTCATTTGAATAAAATATGGTTTTTTGTCACCCTCTTTTGTTTTCTTCCACTCGTAAAAACCATCAGTTGGTATGAGGCACCGTCTTGATTTAAATGATGCCTTGAACGATGGTTTCTCAGCAACAGTTTCAGATCGAGAGTTAATAAGCTTGAATCCAATTGAAGGATCCTTAGCCCAAAAAGGAATCAATCCCCATCTCAAGGGTACAACTTCTTTTGCTACTCTTAAAGTTGAAGCTGTTCTTTGTTGTTCATCACGAATAACTATTCCTCTAACAGCATAGACATTTTGGCCAGGAGCAATATTATATTGAGGATCTAATTCTAAAAATTCCTCTAATTGAAAAAGCATTCTAAAAACATGGGCTGGAGAAAATCGAGCAAATCTTCCACACAAGGATTATCAACTCATTAAATGGGTAGTTACTTTAACCGTTAACAAATATAATTAATATTATTGTCAAAATAATAAAATTCGCTGTTTCAAATATACTGGTTGTAATAATCTATTTGTAATCATTGCGTTTATCAATTAATCTTTGGCGTTTCTCTTTTTTGTCTGGGAAATCTTTTAGGAAAATTATTTCAGGGTAATTAACTGTTTTAGAGACTTCAGTATCCATTTTAAGAGTGTCAATTGCTAGTAATTTTTCTTGAATTTTTACTTTCAACTCATCTGATGGTTCATCAGTAATAATATAAACACTTAATTGATCTTGATCATCTTGCTTAGTAATTTCAATCCAATAATCTTTGACCTCATCTATTTGATCGATAACCTCATCAAAATTTCTTGGAAAATATTTTTCTGCCGTTCCAATAATAACACGATCATCAGCTCTACCAATAATATGATCAATCATTGGTAAATTCAATCCACAATCGCATTTATCATTTAATATTCGAGTTATATCGCCTGTACGATATCGAATTAAAGGCATCGCTTGCCTACCTAATGTAGTAATCACTAGTTCACCATATTCACCATTTTCAACTAGTAAACCAGTTTTTGGATTTATTATTTCGCAATAAACATTCGGGAAAACATGGTAACCATTGTGATACTTACATTCTGAACCAATTCCTCCTCCCACCTCCATTAATCCATAACTCAAATAAACTTCCCCTCCAAGATTTTTTTCAATAAATTTGCGACGATGTTTAGGTAAGCTTTCACCTGCGACAAATATCCTTCGCATTCGTTCTTTAACATCAGCTGATAATTTTAGCTCTTTTGCTAAATTGAAAACATATGATGGATTACCAAAAAGCAATGTAACATTAAATTCTTCCATAAATCGTTGCTGTTCTTCAAAGCTAACATAAAAACCAATTGGAAGACAGATAACTCCTAATGTGCTGAGAGCCATTTGCATTGTTTCCGCTAATTGCCAAATGCCATAAGAATGAACGATTTGAGCAATATCATCTTCCTTTACACCTGCATGAATAAATCCTAACACGTACATGTAATTGATTAAATTTAAATCATGTTTTGAAAGGTAGATCAATTTCTTTTTTCCCGTTGAACCATAGGTGAAATGATAGGTTTTTATTTCTGATTCAGGTACAGCTAAAAACTGTTTGGGATTTTGGTTAAGCTCTACTGGTGTAGTAAAAGGCATTTCAGTTATTTTGGAGAAAACATTGTTGAAATTTATAGTATTGATTATTTTGTTCAATTGTTCTTTATACTGCGGAGAGTTTTTCGCACAATATCTTAAGATTGTCACCGCATTATATCTTTTTATTAAATCAATTTGCTTTTCATTTATTTTGTAAATATCTCTTCTAATTTTTTTAATGTTTAAATTGCCTAATTCTTTACGAATTTTTTTAACTCTGTTTCCAACTATTCTATAGATGATATTATCAAGTACCATTACGAATTCTTCCGGGGACCAAGTAAATAAAGAATAACTTATTTATCAAGCTATCATTATATAACAATAATATCTAATAATTTGTACAAAAATAAATAGTTGTTGTTTCTTATGTCTACCTTTAAAGAATTATATCAAGAGCATAATGATAAATTTATAAAAACAAATCATTTGCAAAGAGCCTACAAGTCAGCTCTCTATAGAGAGAAATGGAAATCAGAAAAGGTTGCTATTGATAAATTACAAGGAATTGATAGTTTAAAATCTATACCTTATTCTAATGCTAATGATTTACGAAATACCTGGGAAAACTATGCCATTGAGGATATTATTTTAACAAAAAGTGTCGCTCTATGGTTTACTACTTCAGGATCAATGGGTAACAAGAAATGGATGGGTTGGACTTATAATGATGTTTCGAGTAGTAAAGAAGAACTAGGGAGAAGCGTTCTTAGTATCTTTACACAGGAGGATAGGATAATGGCTATTCTGCTACCATCACCTTTCATATCAGGTACAATACCTTATCGAATTCTGGAAAGCACAGGAAGTATGGGAACGCCAATCGAACAAATTATCATGAGTCCTGATACAGTGGAGGATAGCTTTAGATTATTAATGCGCAGACAACCAACTGGTTTTATTTGTACACCATCATTTGCTCTGCGATTAGCAGAAGAAATAAACAGAAATGCTCCTCGAATTTTGGACCGTATGGCAAAAGAACAAAAAAGTGCTAAATTGAAAATAGCTTCTGTAGTGACAAAATTAACTACTGTAAAACCAAAACAAGTTTTCAAGAATTTAAGGATAGGTATATTCACATCTGAATCTCTTGGCCCTTACAGAAAAGCAATTGAAGATCTATACGGCTTAGAAGCTTTTGATTTATATGGTTTCACAGAAGGATTTGGTGCCGGGTTAGAGTGTAAAGAACATAAAGGGTTACATTTTCCTAGCTTAAATTCTGTACTTGAAATTATCCCTCAAGAAGAATTGGATAAAGAAGCAAAAGATCCTAGCTATCATCCCGAAACGATTTTATTACCTGATGCTAAAAAAGGACTGAAAGGTGAACTTGTTGTAACGGATTTCAAAGAAGCGATTCCGCTTATTAGGTATCGAGTGAATGATTTAGTTGAAGTGCTTGATATTGATGAATGCAGTTGTGGTAGAAATTCACCTAAAATGAAAGTTCTCGGACGCTCAGATGATATTATTAATCTAGGTGTTATTAGATTCTCAACTATTATTTTTGATAATTTATTGCAACGTGATGATTTCAAAAATGGTAAAGTTGACTTCTGGGATCTTTATATTACTCGAGATGGTTTTAAACCAAAGTTAACATTAACCATTCAAATAAAAGAAGTTTCAAATGAAGAGCAATTCAAAAAAGAATTATTCGAATCATTATGCAGTTCTGATATCTTCAAAAGAGGGTATGATAACGAGTTGTTCTTATTTGATAAAATAAAATTAGTTGATAAACTGAAATTAGAAATAATAGGTCAAGGAAAAAGAAGAAAAATTAGATATGATCCGAAATTCTTTGAATCAGTAAAATTATAACTAATTAATTTGCTTTCACGAATTCACGGGTAACAGATGGTGCTATTCGTTCTTATAGCAATTTCATCAAAAATAGCTTTAGCTGTGCTTGTTGAATAGTCATAAGGGCAGACATCATCACCATGCATTACCATATAATGAAGATGAGGGTAATTATAGTTAAAGAGTAATGTGCCTATTAAATCGCCAGGTTTTACTTCAGTGCCAACTTTGACTATTATAGCTTCTAATTGTTGTTCTCTAATTTCAGTTGAATTTGCCCAAGGCTCAAAAACCAACTTTAAATTCCATCTATAATTAATAGTTATTTGAATATGAATCATTGCTACTTCTCCTTCAGAATAAGGATTTATATTATACCAAATCCTGGAAACGACTCCATATGAAGGTGAGATAATTTGTGTTGGCCCCAAGATTACTAAATCAATACCATTATGAAATATTCCTGGTTCGCCCCAATCTGGTGTGTTATACGCTGATAAACTGGTAACATTTAATGGTTCAACTATAGGAAATTCTAAGCCTGGTGTACCATATGCAGGTTGAAAATTAAGCATATAAGGAAGCAAAGGAATGATCATACCTGATAATATAATTACAACTAAACTTGATATTAGAATTATTTTTACGGAACGTTTCATTTAATCTCACTTTAATTTTTATAAACTCTAAATTCACAGTGTTTATCGCCTATGGCATGACATTTAATCTCACGTACAGAAATACAATCTTGGTTATAGGCGCCTTCAATAAAACCTGAAACAAAATCACAGTCCATATGTTTAGTACTTCTACTACGACAGAAAGGGCAAATTGTTAAAGTAATAATATTATTATCAAAATGACAAATACTAATCTCTTTTAATAATTTCATAATATGTTTGTCATCTACCTCTTTGAATTTTTTCTTGGCAATATCTTTGCCGACTTCTTTTCCTAATTTAAACATTGTATAGTTCATAATATCAGATGGTAATTTACTTTGAAAATTTCTAACCAATTGAATGGTTGCATCTGGGAAATTATTTACTAATTCTTCTGAAAAGTCACTTAATTCTTTAATAGCATCTATATCAATACTTGGGGGAATATTAGCTAACAAATGAGGATTTTTTAGTGCTATTTGAGCACATTTATCAACAATACCTCGTACTTTATCTGCAAATGAAAAATAAATGTCACGCCTAACAGTGCCATCATAATTAGCCAATTCCTCTTTGTAATCATCAACAAATTCTTGGCATAAAATTGACACGACATGTTCAGCTACATTTTCATCGTCATTTGTAGAAATTTTAGCAACCGAAATTAGTTCATCTTTTATTTCATAAACAAAAATTTGATCTTCAATTTCTATTTTGGATAAGTGCCCTGAGCCAATTTCAGATGCAAAAGCAACTATTGCACTGGAAAATCCCGCAAAAAGATCAGCTGGTAATTGTAATGAATATGAATTCTCCTCTAAAACAATATGGAATAAAGATAATCCATCGCGTCTTAGGATAAAGAATTCATCTATCATTTTAGCAACACATATTAGGTATTTGAAACAGTTAAAAGGATTTTCTCATTACCCTTTAGCTGCTATCGCTATCCGTATCCTCTTCTTTTAATATTAATATTTTATCTTTTGCGCTAGTACCGAATAATCTTTCAGAGAATAAAAAGAATCTAAAGAATCCTATTAATAACAAGACTGCTCCTAAAAGCAATGTGATATCTTTAATTGGTTTCCAAACTTTAACATAAAACACATCAACAAACCAAATAAATTCATCAAGGACATTCATTACTGCATGAATTAATCCTAGCAAAACGAATATTAGTACTTCAATGGAACCATGACTGTTAAGGATAGGTGCTTTAGTTAGAGCAATAATTACAACGACTAATAGAAACAAAAATGCAATAACCGCTAAGAATTCAAGAAGTATATCACGAATATCCTGGATGGAAAAACCATCAGTTATCCAATGATCGATGAATTGACCTAGTAAATGGGCTGGCATATTTTATCGAACCTCCCACATTTTAGCGCTATAAAGAGCAATACGTAATAATCCTACGCCTAATAGAATTAATCCAAAAAAGAGGAAAATTGCTTCCATACTATCAAAAGCATCATGGGCAAGGCCATGAGGAGAGATTGTATCTAACCCATCAAAAAGTCCTTTTAAAGCGATAAATGGAGCACCGATTACAAGCTCTATCCAACCATTTTTTGTTAATTGAGGGAACCTAGCATGAAGGACTAAAAGCAAAATACTGATAATAATAAATCCTCCGAAGATAGTAGCTTCCATTGAGAAGGTCAAAATATCTCCAGGAGCAAGACCCCAAGCATCTTCAAACAAAATATGCATTATTATCAACTATCAATGTTCTGAGAATATACAGAAAAATGAAACTATAAACATATTTGTCGAGGAAAAAATTAATTTTTGCTCAAAATTATAATCACTTTCCAAACGTTTAAATTTCATTGAACGTTTGGAAAATCGTTAAACAATTATTTTAGAGTTGCTTTTTATGGGCGATGATTCTTCACTAATAACAGATGATAAGGCAATATCAACCCTCAAAAATAGTAGTGAAGAAGAATCCCCCAAAACTGACCAAAATGATTCAGAATTAAGTGAAGCAGAAATTAAGAGGCGCAAAAACCTCTTCAAGTTAATTTCAATAGGGAATGCTACTGGTCAAACATTTTTGTTTAATTTTTTCTCCGCCTTTGCAGTGGAAGTTGGTGTACGAGATTCAGTATTAGGTTTTATAACATCAATACGAAATCTTATGGGTTCTCTCTTTCAAGGATCGATAGGTCGTCTAAGTGATAAAATTGGCAGAAAGTTCCTCTTATTATTAGGTTTCTTTCTAAGCTTTTCAATAATGATCGTTTTGATTTTTTTAAATGAACCAATAATGCTCATCATAATCTCTATTATTCAAGCAACTGCTCTTAGTATTATTGTACCTGTGTGGAACGCTACTTTGGGTGATGTCACTCATATGAGAAAGAGAGCTGGCTATATTGGCAATCTCTCAGCTTTAGGTACAGCTGTGTCCGTTAGTTTGATGTTAATATTAGCAACAGTGTTTAATTATTTGGAAAAATATTCAGGTTATATTATAGTAAAAGGTTCACTCGAATTTTATATTCCTAACATTGAATGGAGAATTCAATATGGAGTTGCTTTCGGAGTTGGAGCTTTAAATTTCCTAATCTGCTTTATAGGTGCAATTTTTCTTAAAGAAACTAGAAAAAACAATCATGAAATTAAACAACCTAGAATGTGGTTAGCTCTTAAAGATAAGAAATTTGCTAGATATTTTATCATTAATTCTGCTTTTGGTCTTGTTATGGCTGTTATGTGGCCTATTTTCCCAATAGCTCAAGTAGATGTTTTAGGCATGGGTTTTACTGAAATAGCTATAATTAATGCTATTTTTTCGGTTTGTTCAAGCTTAGGACAATTTTTTAGTGGGAAAATTGGCGACCGGATAGGCCGTAAACCAATTTTGATTTATAGTCGAATATCGATGTTCGTCATCCCTGTTGTTATGATTGGAGCTATTTTAATCAATGATTGGCGTTTATTGATACTTTCTAATATTCTTGGAGGTGCTGCTATGGGAGCTTATGCTGTCGGTCAAAACGCTTACATCCTAGACATTGCGCCAGAAGAACAAATGGGAGCATATTCGGGCTTATTACAAGTAGGTTGGGGTATAATGACTTTTATTGGCTCGCTAGGTGCTGGTTTTATAGCTGAAGCAATAGAAAAAACTCGAGATACTTCTGAGATGATAATTTTAATGTTTTCAGTAATAACCGCTTTACGTTTATTTGTTTCTTTTGCTTATTTCTTCATGGATGAAAGCTTGCCTAAAAGTGCTAGAAAACCCTATCAATTCAGTTTGAAAAGAAATCACGTTAAAGAGATATAAAATCATATCTCACTTGTTTTTTGCTATTATTGCTTGCTTTTCTTTTGGTAAACTTTCTTTGATAAAGAAATAACCAATAGAAGCTAAGACTCTCAAAATAGCTATAGCAATCGTTGTAGCTAAAACCATTGTAAGTTCACCAAAATTATTTGTTATTGATTGAGCAATGAATCCTGCAATAAAAGATCCCATAAAGGTAGCTATACCCCATGATGTTTGAGCTAATCCTGAATAACTACCTTGATTTTCTTCACCTGCTAAATCAAGGGAATAAGCATTCATCATAACAATAAAAATACCATTTCCAATCCCACTTACAGCATTGGTTAAAATGACATAATACCATGAATGAAGCCAAACTGCTGGTATGTAAATTAACGAAACTGAAAACATAAAAATACGAGAGAAAATTAAAACAGGTTTGCGACCAATTTTATCAGCTATACGCCCCCCTAATAAATTGCCAAGACTAAAAAGGATTGCATAAATAGCTGCTACAATAGTTAATTGATAAAAACTCATCTCAACAATTTTCACTTGAATTATCGGGAATATTGGCCAGAGAGCAGCCATAGTCACGCCAAAAATAGAATTTACAATAATGAAGTTTCTAAAAGGTTTATTTCTAAAAGCACTAAGAATTCTTGGAGGTTTCCTTTCTAAATCAAATTTCCTTGTTTCACGTAAAAATAATGTTCCAATAGCACAAATCAATAAATTGGCAGCACAAATAGCAAAAACAATACCATACTGAATTTCAAAATCTAGAATTATACTCTTGAAATAATCAAGGTAGTATAAAATGCCTGTTAAGAATAAAAGCAAAACAACACCAACAACTTGTCCAACAAAGCTTAATTTCCCAATAAATGTTGTCCTTCCTTTAATCTCTGTGATATCACCTTGAGCAGCATTCCACACAGGAATAATAATACTAAAAGAAAAGGCATGAACAGAAGCAACCACAATTAACATGATGGGATTGTAGGAAAAAATAAGCAAAGTAGTTGCTGCAAAACTTAGAAAGAAACCGATGATTAAAAATCGTTTACGATCATGTTTATCGCTCAAAAATCCAAAATTACCTTGGAGTAAGGCTCCAACAAGGTTACGAATAGCTGTTAGAAAACCCATTAATCCTTCTCTAACACCAATAGCTGCTGCGAAATATTGAAAGAAATTTAAGAGAATTAACTGTGAGCTATTATTACCAATTGAAATTAACCAGAATAATCCCTTTTGTTTTTTCTCCTTAGCATCTTGTTTTTCATTTGAGGGAATATTTTTATCAACAGAATCATTTGAAGCCTCTTCAGATTCAATTGTAGTTTCTGGAATTTCAGACAATAGTTAGCTCAAAGCTCCTATAAAGACTAGTTTTAGTTAAAAAGTCATTAGAGACTAAAAAAAATTGTGGCGAGAAGCTATTTTCTAAGTTGAAAGATACCTCTT
The DNA here is from genome assembly GCA_016840945.1 of Candidatus Gerdarchaeota archaeon. The sequence goes on along the minus strand of JAEORJ010000048.1, from coordinate 7,485 downwards.
CAGATTAACGTACCATTTTTTGATGGGAGACTCTCTTTAATGAAAATATACCCAAAAGCTGCGATTAAACGAATAATTGTAACTCCAACACACATGATCATAACTACAGTATTGTAGTCATATTTAGTGCTTAAAGCATCAATAATAAAACCTGCTGTAAAAGAGCCAATAAATGTGGTGAATCCATAGAACATTTCTCTCATACCTGAAAATGCTCCCATTAATTCACCAGGAGCAACATCGAGCGTATAAGAATTAATCGCTACAAAATTTAGGCCTGTGCCCAATCCTCCAACAAAACGTGAGAATATTAGAATCCACCAATTGTTAGTTGTTAATGCAGGAACCATACTAATAGGGAAGAAGACTAGAATAAAAGCTGAAATAACAATTAAAGGTTTGCGACCAATTTTATCACAGATCTTACCGCCAATGATAGTAGATAAACTAGTGAAAATTGCAAATGAAGAAGTAATCACAGCTACTTCAGGAAATCCCAAGTCAAGAACATCTGTGAAGATAATGGGATTTGTTGGCCATATCATTGACATAGTAATACCAAAAATGGAATTAGCAATGAGGAATTTAACAAAACTTTTGTCTTTAAGAGCAATCCACATTTTTGGGATATTGTTTTTCTTCTCTTCAGTTACTTTATGAGTTTCTTTGATGAAAAAAACACAAATTAAACAAAGAAGAGCATTAAAAGCAGAAACAATGAAAGCTGTTCCATATTGTACCTGCCAGGTGATTTCGCGAACTACGCCACCAATTGTTATTAGATTATTGAATCGTATTTCAAAGATAAAATAAACACCAGCAACCATTAGTGAAATCATAACTGAAACCATACGACCAATAGATGCTAATCGACCGATAAACGTTGCACGAAAATTCGGTTCAGTGACATCGCCAAGTAAGCCATTCCAAGTCGGTATTATAATACTGATAGAAAAGGCTTGGATGATAGAGATAGCAATCAAGAGGTACGTATTTTGATAAAATACTAATGGAATGGGAATGATCGCACTGAAGAAGAAACCAAAAATTAGGATATATTTTCGACCAATCTTATCAGATAATCTACCAATAGATCCCTGGAAAAGGCCAGTGAGAAGGTTTCGAATCGACATCAAAAAACCGAGGATTTTAGCGGACACACCAACTTCTCGAGCATAAACCGAGAAATATTGAAGAAAAGAATCTTGAGAGGAAACGCTAAAAATTGAAATGAACCAGAGAAGTCCTTTTTTATTACCTTTAGTATCTAATTGAGTTTTATTAGCGGTAGGAGTGGAGGACTCAGGGTCAATATCAGCTATAGTATCCGCCAACATACTATCTCCATTAACGATTTCGATTAAGGATGATAATAGCAATACAAAAGGATTTGGATAAAGACAGATTAAAAGAGAATATTAACTAGTTTCTTTTTCTTTTACGAAATTATCTTTCATAAATAGATAACCAAAGAAAGCTAAGAATCTTAAAACTGATACACCAACAGTCATACTAACGCCCATAACAACAAGATTGCCTATTAGAGCATCAATAACGAATCCACCAGATAAGGAGCCAAGAAAAGTAGCAACGCCAGTTAGGGCTTCTTTCCAACCAATAAAGCTGCCCATAGTCTCTCGTTTTGAAAGGTCAAGGATGTAGGTATTGATAGATGTGTAGAAGAATCCCGAACCAGTACCAGCAACAAAATTAGCTAAGATGCTAAATTGCCATTTACCAAAGACAACAGCTGGAGTATAACTAACGGGGAAGAAGATTAATATGGCTGCACCGATAATGATCATTTTTTTGCGACCAACTTTATCAGCAAGCTTACCACTGATAGTTTGGAAAATCCCCATACAAACAGCGAAGGTGGCTGAGCAGATAGCTATTTGATAGAATTTCATGTTAAGGATGTTAATTTGAATAAATGGTGTGACAGGCCAGAAAGCAGACATAACAACAGCAAAGATGAGATGAACTAACAAGAATTTATTGTAGTCTTTATTTTTGAAAGGTTCAAAGAAATTGGTTTTAGTTTCCATAAAGTGATTGTTTTTCGCAGAGTGAGTTTCTTTGAAAAAGATAATGATACCTAGGGCGATAATATAACTAATAGCTGAAGCAGCAAAAGCGATCATATATTGTTGTTCCCAAGTAAGGCCAACTTCCCAACCCCAAAAAATATGACCTTCATATCTTTCCACAAGGAAAAAGAAGCCTGCAACAAGAAGGGTAAAACTAACAGAAATGACTTGACCAGCAGCAGAGATTCGACCGATAAACGCACCACGACCTTTGGTACGAGTAACATCACCAATAGAAGCATTCCATGATGGTGTGAAGATACAAACAGCCAACGATTGGAAAACAGAGGCAATAATGATCATATTTTTGTTGCCAAAGAAAATAAGCAAAGTAGTAATAATAAAGCTGAGAGTAAGGGAGATAACAAGGAAGATTTTACGGCCAAATCTATCACTAAAGCGACCAAAAACACCTTGGAAAAGAGAACTGATAAGATTACGAATAGAGGTTAGGAAACCCATGAGTCTACCAGAAATACCAACAAGGGCTGCAAAAGGTGATAAGTAATCACCATAAAATTTCTGGGCTGTGGAATTAATAATGCTAATAACCCAGAAAATTCCTTTCTTTTGCTGATAAGGGACGTAATCAGGAATTTCAGATTCCTCTTCATCGGGTAAAATTTCAGAAACAGGGGGTGGAGGATAGATGACCGGTTCAGGAACGATGGTGGCACCTAAATCAGAAGGGGAAGGTTCACCAATGTTACCATAATCAATAGGTTCCTTATCAGTCGTAGGGCTATCTCCAGAAGCAATGAACAGATGGTTTTACAATGAGATAAAAAATATTTGGATAGAACCATTTTAATAAGAAAATTTTACTAATAGAAAAAATTGCTAATTTAGCGAAATTTTTTTCTTGAGGTAAAGACTGAGTGAAAATAGAGAAACAATGAACAAAAGAATTGCTGATAGGTTTATAGTAACTGATATTGGAGGATAATTTACTTGGTAAATAATAAAACCATCAGAACCAGCTGCAAGATAGAAATAATTACCAATAATAGAAAAGCCGGGAAAAGTGGGTTCGTTTGCCATTGATTCATAAACAATCTCGAGATGATAAAAATCAGTTGCATTTAAAACAAGTAAATCATATTCAATAGTCTTAATGTAAACATAGCCATCTGAGCAAACAAAATCCCAACAATCATCAATAATATAATAATGGTTTATCTCTTCAAAGTCATAATCATTAGTGACATTGAATATAGTGAAATTATAATCATTATCAGTATAAACACTATCAAGTCTTATAAGAGCATAAGCAATAGACCCCTCAAAATGAATGCTGGTAAATGAAAAATCAGTACAGTTTTTAACTATAAAAGGGTCAGAAGGATTAGAAATGTCTAATACTAAATAACCATCATCATATGAGCTTAAGAAAGCAAATGAATTATGAATGCTAATTGATGATGGGAAGAAATTTTCAATGGAAAAATTACATAAAAGAGTAGGAGAATTAACATTTTCAAGATTATAAATCCTAAAATCGCCACTACTAGCAACATAAAGAAAATTATCCACAATTTGAATTTCATAAATTAATCGATTTTCATTAAACTCTTGAACTACAAGAGGATTGAAAGGATCAGAAATATCAAGAATCATTATTTTGTTGGTCCAACAATAAATCATATCATGCCAATAAGCTAAAACTAAAAGATAATCACCAAAAAGAAGAGCCTTTTGAGGCCAAGGGGTGTCTATATAATAGTTACCAAATTGGGTAAAATTACTAAGCAAAAATGGTTGTTCAGGATCAGAAATATCTAAAATTGCCAGATAGTTTCTTGTACAAACATAAGCGATATTATCATCTACAATCACATCTTGAAAAAATACATCATCTGCTATGGACCAACGACCAATTTCTGTAAAAGTAAATTCTTCGCTTGAAGAGCTTTGAAGGTTACTAGTAGATAGTGCTTGATGAGTATTAGAAGAGACACTTAAACATACTACTAAAGAGAAAAGAAATCCCGATATTAATTTTATAAAGATTGATTTATTATATAATTTCATAGCTACAACTCCTTTTCAATATAAAAATTAGGGGGTATTCTATTAGAATTTTTTCAAAAAATAAAGAATAAAAAGAAAAATAAAAATGGTGGGCGAGGCGCGATTTGAACACGCGACATCCTGCTAGTAAGGCAGGCATCATACCGAGATCTCCAGCCACGAAAAGCCTTTCGAGGCCACTAGATCACCCGCCCATTTGGTCTTGCTTTTCTCATTCTTTTTTCTTTTTGAATCTTTCGTTTTGTTTTTAGAATTTCTTTTCTATGGGAATTTTTTAAATAATAGTATTTTCTATCTAAATCTGAAATTATTCATTAAATTGGGGATTACTTATTCATGTTTGAAATTAAGCCTGAATTATCATTCTTGGAGAATTCTCTTTGGGATCGTATGACTAAACGATTGACCTTCTTTCGGTATTATAGTATATTTAGTATCGTACCGATGCTTCTCGTCGTGGCGTCTTTTCTTGTTGTTAACTTTGTTTCTTCTACTGAAATAATCTATGTTGTTCTTATTGTCTCTCTTATTATTTGTTTTGTTGGAGTCATTGTTTCTCTTGTCATTTCTTTTCTTTCTGTGTTTTATTATAAAAATTATAATTTGATTGAAAGTATGATTATCGCTCGTAATGTTAATCAGCTCATCATTATTTCTGAGATTTCCTCTTTTCAGGAGCGAGGTTCTTATAAGCTTCGTGAATTAGCTATTGCTGGCCTAGCCAAATTAGCTGCTGAACCTGCCATCAAATCTCTCACCTCACTCTCTACGCCTTCAAAAAGTACTATTCAAGCTTTAGCTCATGAAGCTATTTCTGAGATTCAATCACGTTTGAATTATTATGCTACTAATGGCCTTATTCCTGATGCTGATTTACCTCCTTATCAAGACAACCAAGGCAATTTTATTTCCTTATTTGACATTGAAAAACGAGCTTACCGATTAGCAATGCAAAATTATAGTATCTATATTGCTTTCATTGCTATTCTTTATCCGATTTTTAGCTTTGGCACTAATTCTATGTCAATTACAGGCTTTAATTATGAAAGCTCTACTGGTATCATCTTAGCTTTCGGTTGTGCTATTATTTTACTTGAAGTTTCTATTATTCTCATTATCCTTATTACCCGTTTTAATAAAATTAAAGCCCTTCGAGATGCTAATGATCAATATGGTCTTTTAGCTTTAGCTACTAAATCCACCTTTGGTTTTCATAGAATAATCATCAATATCGCTCTAGCAGCTATTGGTGATGTCGGTGGTCAAGAGGTTGTTTCCTCTCTCGCTAATTTAACCACTCATAAAAATAAGGAAGTTCAAAGAGCTGCTGTTGTGGCTTTAGATAAAATTGCTGTTAGGAATAATTTAGGTAAACGTTATGCTCTCGATATTAGATAATATTAGTGATATAATCAATAAAAACATAGATTATTGTCGCTAATCCTCCAAGCATCAGTAATACTAAAAATATTAACAATGGGATGCTTAATCCCATTACCACTTCTTTTCTATAACTTCTTACTGGTTTATAATATTCATCTACGTAATAAACTACTTTATCCTCGAGATAAACCTCTTCTATCACATCATCACTAATTAATTGTTTGAAAGCATACTTTTCCTCTCCTTCTAACTCCAATTCGCTTTCTTCCACCGCTGATTTTTCATTATAAGCTTCTTTATCAACTAATTTCTTGATCACTTCTAGTTTTATTTCATTATTTACTTTCAAGTGATCAATTGGTGCTTCATCAGCTTCAGGTGACATGAGTTTTGCCTTCATTTCTAGTTTGACGAATTACATTAGTTAAATTCCTTTTGGTAACTTGTCTTTTTAATTTGTTAGTTTGTTAGCTTTATTGTTTTTTCCCTCAGTTTTACTGTAAGTTTTAAATTCACTTTATGCTATTTTTATAGAATAGTGATAACCATGGGAAAGATTGTGAAAGAAATTGATCTTTATCAAAAATTATTGGCTTATTATAAAGAACTTACTATCATGGGAAACATAAGTAGTGTTCTTCATTGGGATAAAGAAGTTATGATGCCCTCAAAAGGGGTATATCAACGAGCCGAGTGCCTTGCTCTTCTCAGCGGAATGATTCATGAAAAAAGTTCCAGCCCTAAAATTGGTTCTTTACTCCAAGAAATTCAATCTCATACAAACTTTGATAGCTTATCAATAGTTGAAAAGAGGAATGTTGAACTAATACAAAGATCATACGATAAAATAACCAAAATTCCTAAAAGTTATTCTGAGGAATTTAGCCGCTTAAGTGCCATTGCCACAGAGAAATGGAAGGAAGCGAAAAGAAAACAAGATTATGCTGTTTTCAGAGATGATCTTGAAAAAATGTTTGAGCTTCAAACAAAATACGCTCACTATCTCAACCCTGAAAAAGATCCTTATGATGTATTATTGGATAATTACGAAAAAGGCTTCTCAAAAGAGGTTTATGACCGTATATTCACTGAAATTAAAAGCGGTTTAATACCACTTATCAATTCATGTGTTAACTCAGCTAATCAACCTGATGAGTCAATTATTCTTCGTAATTGCCCAGTGAATGTTCAAGAGGTTATTGTAGAGGATTTAGCTGAAATTGTTAAGTATAATATGAATGGTGGCAGAATTGATGTTGCTGTTCACCCCTTCACTAATGGTTACTATGATGATGTTCGTATAACTGTTAGTTATGATCCTAATGATTTCACTTCATCATTTTATGCTGCTATGCATGAATGTGGTCATGCTCTTTATGAACAAAATTTTGCTCCAGAATACAAATACCAACCTATTGGCAATTCTCCTTCCAGTGCTATGCATGAAGGACAAGCAAGATTTATTGAGAATATCATCGGCCGTAGTCCGGAATTTTGGAAATATTATTTTCCACGATTTAAGCACTTAACAGGACAAATTTTTGATAATGTTGATTTTAACTCATTTGTTTTTGCAATTAATAGAGTTCAACCTTCGAAAATTAGAATTCATGCTGATCCATTAACTTATTCGCTTCATATTATTCTAAGATATGAATTGGAAAAAGAATACTTTGCAGGTAAATTAACAATTGATGAATTACCAAGTTATTGGAATGATAAGATGAAGGAATATCTTAACATAGATGTTGAAAATGATAGTGAAGGTGTTTTACAAGACACCCATTATGCTTGGGGTTACATCGGTTATTTCCCAACCTATTCATTGGGTTCATACTACAATGCCCAATTATTAACACGAATGGACAAAGATGTTCCTAACTGGAAAGAGCAGATGTCTCAAGGAAAGCTTGATTCTATTTTGAACTGGTTAAATATTACTGTGAGAAACAAAGGAAATATCATGGATCCATTAGACATG
>JAEORJ010000399.1 GCA_016840945.1 Candidatus Gerdarchaeota archaeon | reverse complement strand
TAATAAATAAAACAGTTGCTTCAACAATCTGTCAAAAGTCTGGTGCTCTACTAGCAATAATCAAAAATAAGGAAGGACAAGCTGAAAAAGCAGGCAAAGAACTATTTGAGCATCTAAAAAATCTCATCTGAGTTCTTTTTCTATACTTTTTTTGACTTTTTTTACTATAAAGAAGTTGAAAATAGGTTTACACTTGAAAAATTTTAAATAGACAATAATATTATATGACCATAAAATAATCTGATATTTAATTATAGGTTGTAAAATAAAATGGCTGGAATATGGTTAATAGGTGCCTATGGCGCAGTCTCAACTACCACTATGACTGGTATTGCAGCAATTAAAGCTGGAGCAGCACCAAGACATCAAGCAGGAATAGTCACAGAATCACCAGAATGCGATCCAATTCGAAGTAAATACCCAATAGAGGATATAGCATTAGGTGGTAGTGAAGTAAGATTTTTGGATCGAAATGGATTTCAAGCTTCTGAAAAGATTTGGGAAGAGAATTATCACTTTCAAAGACAATATCTTGAAGCGGCAAGAAATGAGCTTTCAAAGGTAAAAGCTAAAAAAGGTACAGCTATCAATGGTGGCCCTGGAGTAGAAGCTTTGGGGAATCTTGAAACGCTTGAAGATGAAGGTTTAACTCTTAAAGAAATTGTTGATAAACTAAGGAAGGATTTTGACAGTTTTCATAATGCCCATGGTGAAGTAGTTGTTATCAATGCTTCTTCTACTGAACCACATATTCCTCTTACCGAAGAACATATGTCATTAAGTGGAATTGAAACAATAATTGATGAAAATAAAACTGAGAAAATCACTGCTAGTATGCTTTATGCTTATGCTTCACTTAAACAGAAAATTCCTTTTGGTAATTTCACTCCTTCACATGCTGCAACTGTTCCAGGTATCCGAGAATTAGCTATAAAAAATAAGATTCCACATATGGGTGACGATGGAAAAACAGGAGAAACTCTCATGAAAACCACGCTTGCACCTATGTTCAAAATGAGAAACCTCAAAATCCTTGGATGGGCTGGTTTTAATATTCTTGGAGATGATGACGGTGTCACTCTCAGTAAAGATAAAAATAAAGAAAGTAAAATTGAGAGCAAGGATAAAGCTATCTCAAGTAGTATCGGTTATTCACCTTTTTCAATAACTGAAATTAAATACTTCCCACCATTAGTTGATCATAAAGTTGCTTGGGATTATATTTCATATAGAGGGTTCTTAGGAACAAAAATGGCTTTAGAATTTACCTGGCATGGAATTGATTCAATATTAGCTGCACCAATAGCTATTGATATAGCACGTAGCTTATTGTTTGCTAAATCACGTGGTGAATTTGGTGCCATTCATGAGCTTGCGTTCTTCTTTAAACATCCAATTGATGAGATAATAGGTAATACCTTCTATCAATATGAATTATTCATGAATTGGATCAAAGAAGGCAGAACTGTCGAATTAGAGAAAATGCAAGCAAAAATGCTTTCATAGAAGCTTTTAATTAGGGAATATATCCCTAATTTTTTTATTTTATAATATGAATATTTTTTTGATTGAATAATTTGAAATTCTAATATGATATATGTTAATTATTAGCAGGGAAGTAATCAATGAGTAATATAGAAAACAATGACTCAACTGAAATGAATTCACTTAGGCAAGTTAAAGAACGATTAAAGTCAACAAGTAGTTTTGATAGATTTGAAGCTATTTATAGTATCAGAAGAGAAAAATTTCCCGAATCCATTGAGATTCTTAGAAATCTTGTTGAAAATGACCCAGATATATCAATTAGAGAATTAGCATTGATTGTTTTATTTGAACTACAAGATTCCGAAATATATGCTCTTATCAGAAAGATATTTTACAATGTAACCGAAAGTCGTTTTATACGAGGGAGAGCAATATGGATTTTAGGTCATTATTATGACCAACAATCCTTTGAGCTAATGAAATTGGCCCTTGAAGATTCTGATGAAGAAGTACTTTATTGGACTCTTATTGGTTTGTTACAAAATCCCTTTTATCACGAAATTATACCAAAAATTAACTCTATTTTACAATCCAATAGATCAGCGTTAGTTAGACAAACCGCTGCTTGGTTACTTGGTATGAAAATTGAAATTAATTCTAGAGAAATATTAGAACGAGTGTTATTAAATGATGATCATTTTTCTGTAAGAATGCTTTGTGCTTGGGCATTATCACGAATTAATGACATAAAATCTTTAGCTAACCTTAGCAAAGCTTTGCAAAAGGATACAAATGAATTATCCCGTAGAGAAATTGCATATACTATTGGTAATATTGTTTGTAATCAAAATGCTGAGATTAAACTAACAAATGAATTTCTATCTTTTAATGATTTAGCTATTCGCTCTTTAATTAGAGTATTGCAAAGAGATACATCTTATATTGTAAGACGTGCATGCGCAGAAGCATTAGGACAATTAAAAGATAAAAGAGCAGTTCCTGGTTTAATTGAAACCTTAACACTTGATACAAATCAATTCGTCAGAAAGGAAATAATTATTTCTCTGGGAAAAATTGGTGATGAACAAGCATATGATATTATTAATAGTGCAAAAAGAAGCCATTATAAGATGATAGAAGATGCAGCTAAAGAAGCCCTAGAAAAATTAACTAAAAAGTAGTGAATGAGAAAAAAACATTCAACCAATTTTGAATTTTAAATTAAATCAAAACAATTTTATTATAGTATCATTCTCAATAGGATGTAAAAAAACGCGAGTTTCAATTAGCATGAATTCAATAATAAGAGTATTAGGTTATATGAAGAGAAAAACGTGGTTTCTCTTCTTTATTGTTATTTTTTCTGCATTATTGGATACTGCTTTTACTTTATTTACTCCTTGGGTTGCTAAAGAAATTATTAACAAAGTTTTTTATGATTCTAACACTCAAGCATTTAAAATTTGGATTCCTATTTATATAGCTACAGGTTTTCTTTCAGCAATCTTTCGTTTTCTACAAAGATATCTAAATGAGTATATTTCCCAAAGTATTGTTTATGATCTTAGAAACACCTTGTATTCAAAGATTCAACAACAATCCATTGATTTCTTTGATAGAATGGAAACAGGTCAATTGATTTCAAGAGGTACAAGTGATATAGAAGCTATTAGGAGATTACTCAGCATTGGTATGCGTATTTTATTAAGAGCTGTTTGTCTTTATGCAGGTATTTTTGTGCTCATTGGTATGATGTCTTGGCAATTGATGTTAATTGTTATTGGCATAGCGCCAATTATGTTTTTAATTATGTTTAGTTATGCCCAAAGAGTTCGTCCATTGTCCAAAGAAATACAGAATAAATTCGGAGATATGAACAATGTTCTAGCTGAAAATGTTTTCGGAGCGAGGGTCGTGCGAGCATTTGCAGCAGAGAATTTTGAATATAACAAATTTGAGAAAGAAAATCAAATCTATTTCGATTTAAATATGAAATTAGCAAAATTACGAGCATTGATTACAACTTTATATCCTTTTATTCTTACCATTGGTTCATTTTTGTTACTGTATATCGGTGGAAGATCAGTAGTTGCGGGTAATTTAGCTGTTGGTGATTTGATAGCAATAAATGCTTATTTGATTTTACTACAAACTCCTACAAGATTTCTTTCTTTTGCTATTTTACACTTCCAAGAAGGTACTGCTTCAATTAATCGAATTTTTGAGGTAGTAGATATGGAGAAAAAGGTAGTTGAAAAAGAAAATGCTATAGATATGCCTAAAATTGTAGGGTTAATTGAATTTGATAATGTAACATTTGCATATATCGAGGAAAATCCTCCCGTTTTAAAGAATATTAATTTGTTAATAAAACCTGGAGAGCGAGTTGCTTTTCTTGGAACAACAGGTTCTGGTAAGAGTACTATTGTAAGTTTGGTACCGCGTTTCTATGATCCACAAGTAGGCACTGTAACAATAGATTCCATTAATATAAGAGATGTGAAAATTGATTCTTTAAGAAAGCAAATAGCTATTGTACAACAAGAAGCCTTTCTTTTTGCTCGAACCATTAAAGAAAATATTGCTTTTGGTAAAAGTGATGCAACTGATGAAGAAATTATACGCGTCGCAAAGATCGCTCAAGCCCATGATTTTATTATGGAAACACCCAATGGCTATGATACGGTGGTTGGTGAGCGAGGAGTAACCTTATCAGGTGGACAAAAGCAAAGACTTACGATTGCTCGAGCGTTATTGCTTAACTATCCTATCTTAATCATGGATGATTCTTCAAGTGCATTGGATTTTGAAACGGAACACCAATTCCAACGTGCAGTTAATGCTTTAGTTAAAAATCGCACAACTTTGATTATAACTCAACGGCTTTCTACAATTAAATTTGCTACTCGAATTGTCGTTATGGATAAAGGAGTAATAGTTGAAATGGGCACTCATGAGGAACTAATGGAAAAAGGTGGTTTGTATAGGCATTTATATGAAACTCAACTATTGGAGCAAGAATACGATATGCCAACGAATGAACTAAGAGAAGTACCAAGAATAAGTGAAAATGATATTGATACAATTCCAGGAGGTAAAAAATAACAATGGGTTTTGGTGGACGTCGTGGTGGTGGACATTTTGCATCCTTGATAGAAGAAGAGGAACAGAAAGAAAGACCAAAGATAGCCTCTGATTGGACTTTAGCAAAATGGATCATTGGTTTTATGTTCAGAGAATTTAAAGGCCTTGTCGTTATTGCACTAGTATTAGTTGGATTAAGTTCAGTAATTAATCTAGTTTCACCACTAATTATGCGGTATTTGATCGATGATGTTTTCGATTTGACTAATGCGTTTACAACTGAAAAAAGACTAACCTACTTATTATTTCTTACTCTTTCTCTTCTTGGAGTGGCGTTAATTACAGCAGTTCTTTCAATATTCAGAACCATT
>JAEORJ010000398.1 GCA_016840945.1 Candidatus Gerdarchaeota archaeon | reverse complement strand
ATCCTACTAGATTATTTAAATTAGTCGCAAAATAGGTTTCTAAATTTTTTAGAACAAGGATAGAACCTTTTACACCAATTATTGTACCACCTATTTCTAAACCTTCAGAGGTTCGTTTTTTGAGCAAAGGTCTCATTTGTATTTTTGAGATATCACCATATATTTCATCTAAGAAAGTTATTTTTTCCAATTTTTCTCGAGGTAAAAGAATTTCTGATTTAATAGAAGAATAAACCTCATCAATAGCAGCATTCATCTGATCAATGATATATTGCCTATCAATTGGTTTCCCTAAAGAGTTGATTTTTTGTGTGATTCTAACAGCCATAGTTAAAGATAAATTAGTGCCTATTTGATATTCTAGAGCTCTTGGATCTAGACCTACCCCTTGACCAATCACCAATCCTGCATCGCTTCCTTGATCAATCCATCTTCTTAATGGATTAGTAGAAGAACCAACCTTCATTTTCCCGCTAACAAAAGTAAGATATACTGAGGTTGTTGTTTTCCAACAATATTCTCTTGCTTCTTCACTGGAAGGATGGCAAAAATCTCCTTGGCAATAAGCCCTACATAAGTAAAATTCATTTAATGAACAATTTTGACATTGAACTTTATTTTGGGGGATGATTTCAACCGTGGGACAAGGCATTCTTTCACCTTGAGGATTATTAAAACCAATACAGAATTTAGGTTCATTAGGAGCTATTTTTATGGTAATTTGTTTGCCAGGAACTAATTCTAATATTTCCTCATGTTTCGAATCTTTAGTAATATAAAGAATATATGCCATTGGTTTTGGTTTCATTTTCCAACCTGTATGTAGAATAAATTTACTCACTATTGACAACCTATTGCTAGTATTTTACTAATGATTAGCATAGAGCGGTCATTTAAAATAATTGTTGCTTATTATGTATTATAGGAATTTAATTGAATTAGAATTCGATTGTGAAGTGGTTTTATGAATGAAACGTTAATTATGTGCCATCATGATTGTGATGGACTTACAGCAGGAGCGATTGCTTTAGCTGCAAATCCAGGAGCAAATATTTGGTTAACCAGACCAATTAGTTTAGATGATGACTTGAAGAGAATCAAAAAAAAATATGATAAAATAATAATTACTGATATTGCTTTAAATGAAAGAGATTATACTAAAACCTTTAAAGAAATGGAACGGCTAAAAGACCTTGGAACGGAAATCATCTATATTGATCATCACCCTTTACCTGAAGGGGTTACTGAAAGGAATATCCCAGTAACAACGATACAACACAAACTAAAGGGGTGTGCAGCAGAATTAACCTATCTCCTATTTGAAGATAGACTTACATGGAAGCATAAATTTCTAGCAGCAATAGGAGCAGTAGGTGATTATGAAATGGAAACTATTTTTGCACAAGAAGTAATGAACGATTATGATCACCGAAGTATCACTTTTCAAGCAGCGATAATAGTTCAAGCATTAGGTGAAATACCGGTAGGTGATGATACTATTTTGAAAAAGAGTCTTATCGAAAGAATGGCTTTAGGAATTTTACCAAGTGAATTAAATGATTTAGTAGAACGAGCATTAAGGGGTTCCTTAGTCGAACATGCAGTTCGAGATTATGTTCATAAAAATGCCCAAGCTAAAAACAATCTAGGATATATCCTTGATATACCTACTGGTGGGGGATTTGTAGGGAAAGGAGCTTTATTTGCAGCTTCAGCTGTTAATAAGCCTATAGGAGTTTGTGGTAATACTACTAGCGAAAAAATATCTGTATCAATCCGTCGTAGAGATAGTAAGGTAGATCTTAATATAATTGCAAGAAGAGCTGCAAAAGAAGTAAATGGCAGTGGTGGGGGACATCCAACAGCTGCTGGTGCTTCAATAAGACAAAATAAATGGAATAAATTTTTAGATTTGTTAGATTTTGAAATCCAGAAACAACTATAATAATAGAACTAAGTGAAAAAATTGATTGTCATAAATAGCTCTCTCGAGGATTTAAAAGCAAGTTTGGTCACTATATTAGAGACAAAATTCACTGAATCCAAACTTACTAATCAAAAGATATTCATAAAACCAAATATGGGATATCCAAAACCCGCTCCTTATACAACAGCATTGGATATAATAAAAATAACAGTTGATGTCTTATCAAAATATTCACCAAAGGAGATAATTATTGGTGAAGGAACAACAAGTAATTATTCTGCTTTAGATGTCTTTGAAAAAAATGGATTAACTAAGGAATTAGAGGAGTATCAAATTACCTATTTGGATTTAAATAAACAACCAAGTGTGGAAATAAATACAGAAATAGATGGAATACATTATTTACCAAAAATCCTTAGAGATTATGGTTTAAGAATTTCCATGCCAGTAATCAAATTTTATGATGATGATGATGGAAAATTATTTTTATCGAATGCTATAAAGAATTTTTTTGGATTACCTCCAAAGGATAAATACAAAACAATCAATGAATCACATAAAAGAGATTCCTTACATAAAAATTTACACAGATCGGTCGCAGGAATATATCAAGCTATTGAGAATTTTGCTCCTTTTGATTTTTATATTTGTGATGGTCGAACTGCACTTTATGGAGAAGCAAGCGAGGGTGAACCTATTAAATGGGGGAAAATAATACTTGGAGATAATGCCCTCGATATAGATCTAAAAGTATTAACACTAATGAAGAAATCTAAACCACGATATATTGAATTATTAACAGAAAAAAATGAAATGTAAAAATATTGGCTCTCTACATTTCAGTTAATTAACCAGCAGTTATGGATAATAAATGTGCACCTGAATCGTCAGTTCCAGGATCAATGAATGTAACAAATTGTACATATTTATAATAATTTAATCCAAAGCCAGCAGTATGTGTATGAATATGTTGATACGGATACTCAACTTGATATCCTAAATCAATTTCCGTGATTTTTCCGTAAGATTTAGAAGTACATCGATGGGGATTGTTTGAACTATACCACCAATCATCAATATAATCATGACCTAACTGCCAAATAGAGGAAGTTCCATCTGTATATGTAACATTTAAAGTAATAGCTGTTGCACCATTAGGAAATTCATCACCCCAAGATCCAGCTAAACCAAGTACGAATAATTTTCTTGCTTTGAAAGGAGCTTCTGTTTTATTTATTTGTTGAATTAAAGGTTGACTGGTAATATTACCATTTGCTACAGAATGGAAAACAACTATTTTTCCAGTGAAATAAAATTGAACGAGTTTTGTTTCACCAATTACTGGTAACCAAACATTTTGTTGAGAAATTAAAGGACCGTATTCTGGACCTCCATAAGTATAGTAATTATTTGTTGGCCAACCTGGAACATCAATAGTCCCAGTCATACCCCATGCTTGTAAATCAAATTTCTCAAAGTCTTCAACTAAATCGGAAAAATCAACCTGATCATTGAGAGTTTCCCAAGAACTAGTAAACGGAGCTTG
This sequence comes from Candidatus Gerdarchaeota archaeon, assembly GCA_016840945.1. The sequence continues at coordinate 3,319 of JAEORJ010000398.1, read as the reverse complement.
ATTACCAGCAAAATAAATTTCAAGTTTATAATAAGTGTTTGTTTCAATAGTTAGCTCAATTTGATTGGTACTTGTCAAAGCTTCTTCTTTAAAAATTGATGGATAAATCAAATTACCTGAGGTTTTAATAAAATTCCATTCCTCATGTTTTATCCAAGCATCTTGATCATTAAGAGTCTCATCTGTTGCTGTCCAAACATTAACTTCAATTATTTCTACTGCTTTTGTTCCCGTATTTGATAAGAATAGAGTAATTCTATCATATCTTGAATCTTTATTAGTGTCTGATATTCGATATATCGAAGCGTATAAACTCACCTTATTCATATAAGGAAGGATTAGGAAATAAACAGCTGATACAGAAACAACTACTAAAGCAATAAGTAAAATTGCTGAAATAACTGGACTAATAGCTTTTCTCCGACGAATCAATCTCTTTAATGTTTTAAACATCGAATATCCACCAAATATAAGATACTATATACTTTAAGCAATTTAAGATTACCTAGACAATATATTATGTTGAATTCCTAAATATATGCTTTCGCCTTGTGATATTTTTTTGAAATTATGAATTTAGTAAATAAAAAGAAAAAGAATCATCCTGCAAAACAGGATTTCTGTAACAATTTATCTTACAACTAAGGATAAGAGATGAGCTGCAGAAGCATCATCACCAGGATCTGTAAAAATGATTGCTTTCAAATATTTGTAAAAGTCCATGTAAAATCTTGTAGTATGTGTGTGAATATGTGAATGAGGTGAATCTTCTTGATATCCTAAATCTATTTCTGTTATAAGACCATTTGGTGCTGAGATGCAAACACCACCAGGATTTGAGCCATACCACCAATCATCAATGTAACTTTTGTTGAGAAGATAGGAATCAAAAGTATTATCAGTGTAAACATAAGTAACATTCAAAGACCATTCATTAGCTGGAAATTCATCACCCCAAGAACCTGTTAATCCAAGAATAAAGAATTTTGAACATCTGAATGGATTGTCACTTATATCAAAAATCTGTTGTAGTGGTTGTTCTGTTAGATTGCCATTAATAGAATGGAATACTACTAATTGTGATCCAACATAAAATGGTATATAACCTTCATCTAAAACTGGTAGATTATTGACACCATTTTCGACTAATTGATAATCTCCATCTGAATCAGTTAAATAATTATTTGCAGCTCTATTAGGATCATCAATTGTTCCTTCAAATGCATATGCTGTAAGATTGAAATTTTCAAAGGTTAATAATATATCACTTAAATCAGCAAAATCATTTAATTTCGCCCAATCTGTAATTAATGGTGCTTTGTTTCCCGAGAATTTCATTTCCAAACGATAATAAGTATATTCCCAAAAAGTTAGACTGATTTGATCTTCACCAGTGATTTTGGCATTAATAATTTCTGAAGGATTTAAGGTTGCTTGACCGGGAGTTACAAATTCCCAATCCAGATGCGCTTCCCAATAATTTTGATCTCCTTGTAAACTTGCTGGGACTGTCCAAATAGTGATATTGACAATATCAGCAATCAAGGTCCCTGTATTTGCCAATTGGAGTGTAATCTCATCATACCTTGAATCCTTATTAGTATCTTTTATGCTTATAATAGAAGCTTCAAGTTTTGATTTTCTAATTACTTTATAATAAATGACGAATACAACTGCAGTTGCAGCAACAACGAGAGCTATTAGAAGCAATGTTGCTACTACTGGACTGACTGCTTTTCTTCTTCGATATAAGCGTTTTAATTTTTTAAGCAATTACATATTGCCCCCATCATATCAGTAGATTTGAAAGATGTATAATTAATGAGTAATATTTCTAAATAATTATTTGATAAGGTTATACTTAAATTAATTGTATCTAGCAAAAATTTGAACAGAAAGTCAATCTTTTGTTAAAATCAAAAATAAATTATGATTTGATATAGTAGAACTTTGCACATTAAATCCTATTGATTCTGCTAATGTTTCTAATTCCTTAGAATCAAACAAATAATAATACCGAATGACTTTTCGATTATCTTGCATTGTCCATGGTACATAGATATCTTTTTTCCCTGCAAGAATATCACTTTCCAAATCCTTTTTTGAAAATCTTGGATGAGTTCTTAACCAACAGCTAATTAAAACTAAACCATTAGATCTTAAGGTTCTGTAAATCTCTTTAAGGAAAATCGTTCTGTCAGATTCAGTGGGTAAATGATGAATTACTGCAATTGATAAAATCGTATCAAATGAATTTGCATTGAATGGTAAACACAATCCATCAGCATTAATAACACCAGTTATTTCATCCAGATACTTTTGTAATTCATTTTGTAAAGCAATTTGTAAAATCTTAAAAGAAATGTCTGAACTAACAACTGAAAATTTTCTTTCTAATAATTGTGATGTGTGGCGACCATTTCCACAACCTAAATCAAGAACGAAGCTTTCAATAGGAAGTTTTTCAATGAATTCGATTACTTCTCGCCAAGGATATTTGCGTTTAGTGTCAAAACTCTCAGCTATTTGGTCATAAACTTTACCCATAGAAATAGGCTGATTTTGATTGTCATTACTTAGTTCTTTCATCAACATTTGTTCAAGGTGTTTATTCTTAATAATGTTACTAGTATAAATCGCTTAGAATCAGAAAATATCCATAAACTTAATTGAGCAAATAAACATAATTAAACTTGGCAATGATGTAACGTACGGTCTGGCTAGTCATTGTGCAAGACACTGAGCTAAACTGGGGTAACTGAGCCACAAATTAACTTGTTTTAGCTATTAGATAGAAGAAAAAAAGATTTTAAGCACTAAAATTATTCATTTCTAAATTACTAATCTATGTGATAATAAAATGGAAAAAAAATTTAATATCATTCAAGTAGGGTTTGGCCCTATGGGTCAATTGGTAACAAAGCTCCTTCTTAAACGAAAGAATATTAATTTGAAAGGAGTAGTTGATATCGAACCCAATTTTACAGGAAAAAGTGTTGGTGAATTGTTAGAAATAGATCAAGAAAAATCATTGATTGTTTCAAAAGATCTTGACTCACTTCTTAATGGAACCATTGACGTAGTAATAATTGCTACTTCGTCTTTTTTGGAGACAATTACTCCAATGATTCATCAAATCGTAGAGAAAAAAATAAATGTCATTTCTTTATGTGAACAATTATCATATCCATGGGATCTAAGGGAGGAACTCTCTAAGGAGATTGATGAAGTCGCAAAAGAACATGGTGTGACTGTTGTAGGTTCAGGAATAAATCCAGGTTATCTTATGGATTTGTTACCAATTGTTTTAACAGCTCCT
>JAEORJ010000397.1 GCA_016840945.1 Candidatus Gerdarchaeota archaeon | reverse complement strand
AGCGACTGTTAAAGAAACTTTGCCATCAATTTTCTTATTATTGAAAAAAACAGATATTCGCTCGTGTTTTGAATCTTTAATGATAACATTAGTAATAACAGGTTCATCTATAGAGAAACCTGCACCACGAGAACCCATTTTCAAAGGATCATCATGTCGGACAATTTGAAAAATGCCTGTTATATGAGCTGGTACTTTCCAATTACTGGAGCGAATAATATTCATAAATTCATCACTAATTCATTTGAGTTCTACTATATGAAATTACTTCTTAATCTATTTAACACGAAACATTTTTTAGGTTATGTAAGTTAAATGATGGAAATTACATCTATTCCTATAGGATATAACTATTAACAGGAGAGTATATTTCAACTATGACAAAGGTAGTCTCTATAGAAGACGCTAATGAAAGTTCTTTTGGTAAATTGATTTTAGCATTTATTCTTGTGATCATTGCTTATGCAGCTGGTTTAGGTACCGCTTGGGGCATCGTATATTTACTTCCAGATACAATGCATATTTTATGGGTGACATTAATAGCTGATATTATTGCTACAATTGTTGTATTCATTTTTAGTGTCATCTTCAATAATGTTAGTTTTTACGACCCTTACTGGAGTGTTCAACCAATAGCAATTGCAATTTATTGGTTTATATTAGGATATGGCACTGCTAATCTTATCAGACAAATAGTTGTTCTATGTGTTGTTTCTTTCTGGGGGATACGATTAACAATGAACTGGGTTCGAGGATGGAAAGGATTAAAACACGAAGATTGGCGGTATATCAAATACCGTGAAGATACTCCAAAGCTTTTCTGGATTATTGCTTTCACAGGGTTAGAAATGATGCCTACAATTGTTGTGTATCTAGGTTGTATAGCAATATATCCAGCATTAGTGTTAAGCTCTAAAGGATTCAATGTTTTTGATGCAATAGCAATAGTAATAGCTGTTGGTGCAACTTTAATTGAATTTCTTGCTGATGAACAGATGAAAATCTTCAGTAAAATGAATGATGACCCTAAAAAAGTAATGGATCTTGGTTTGTGGGCTGTCTCCCGCCATCCCAATTACTTTGGAGAAGTTAGCTTCTGGTGGGGAGTATTCTTCTTTGCTATTGCTGCAGATTACTCTTGGTGGTGGACAATCACTGGACCAATTGCTATGGTCATCTTGTTTATCTTTATTAGTATCCCACTAATGGAAAAGAGACAAACAACTAGAAAACCAGAATATATAGATTATAAAAAACGTGTTTCAGTATTTATTCCTTGGTTTCCTAAAAAGGAATAAATCATCTTTTATTTTTCTTTAAGTTTTAATACCATCTCCTTATCCCCAACATCTTCTGTAAAACCATATTTTAAGTATAGTGGTTTTCCTATTGGAGTTGCATGAAGAAAGATAAAATCTATGCCCTTGCTTCTTATTTCTTCGATTAATTTTTCTAATAAAGCAGAAGCAATACCCTTCTGTCGCCATTCTGGCTTTGTATACATATTCATTATATAACCAAATTTTCCAGTTAAATTATGGAAATGTGGTGGTCTTTGTAGAAATGACAATCCACTTGTTGCTATAATTTCATTATTCACTTCAGCCAACCATGCAATAAATTCATCAGATTTCATTTTTTCCAATAAAAAATCCCTTAATGATTTTTGGAAAGTAATCATTTCTGGTTCATTTGGTGTTTGTTGAAATTCTTTTAGAAATTCTATTCGAAATTCAATTAGTTTATTAATATCATCTAAGGTAGCTTTTCTTAAGGTATACATGAGAGTTACATCCAATAAAAAATATATATGAATTCATATGAGTTCTGATTAAATTTCAAATAATTGAAGTTAAGGTTATATTCAGAAAGAATTTTTTTGATTCTCAAATTAGAATTTGATTGAAAATCCATTCAAAAGATATGCAAGAACTTAATTGTTATAAAATTAAAAATGAGCTAGGCTGGAATAAAACATGTCTAAAGATACCGATGAATCAAAGAGAAAAACAAAGACAAGGATTCCTATTGTAAATTATGATAGGTGTCAACCAGCCACTTGTGGACATGCTTGCATTAAATATTGCCCTTTAAACAAGAAAACAAAAGTAGTTTATGAAGACAAAGTTTCAAAGAAAGCTCGCATTGATAGCAAAAAATGCATCGCTTGTGGGATATGCATTAACCGTTGTCCAACCTATGCAATATCCATGGTTGGATTACCTGTTGAAATTGATGAACAACCAATACATCAATATGGTGAAAATTCTTTCAGGTTGTATGGTTTACCTTTTCTAGCGAAAGGTAAAGTAGCTGGTTTAATTGGTGCTAATGGTATTGGGAAAACAACAGTGCTAAATATCCTTGCTGGAGAATTAGTACCAAATGGTGGGGATTACGAAAAGGAAGATATAACCTTGAAATATGCTATTGAAAATTTAGATTTATCAGTGCAACGAGCTTATTTCCGATCCTTAGCTAATAATAAGATAAAGATTGCATATAAAGAACAAGTTCTTACTAAATATCTTCAGGAAAAAGGCACTATTCATGAATTACTCCTGAGAGAAGATGAGTTAGGGAAAGAAAAGGATATTGTAAAAGAATTGCAATTAGAAAACCTTCTCAATAAAAGGTTTGAAAAATTATCTGGTGGAGAAGGACAAAGAGTAGCTATAGCATTAGCACTATGCAAAGATGCTGATGTTTATCTTATTGATGAGCCTGGCAATTTCCTTGATATCAAACAACGATTAAAATTAGCATCTTTATTTCAAGAATTAGCTGAATTAGATAAAACCGTTCTTGTTGTTGAACATGATATTGCTATTCTTGATTACTTAAGTGACCAAATACAAGCGTTGTGGGGAACACCTCATGCATTTGGTGTTGTTTCAGGAGTGAAAGGAGTAAAGAGTGGAATTAATGCATACTTAACTGGTCGTCTAAAAGAAGAAAACATCACTTTTCGTAGTAAAGAAATATCATTCCTTCGAGTAGTTAAAGAAAGACGATGGGATACTATCCCCGTT
>JAEORJ010000396.1 GCA_016840945.1 Candidatus Gerdarchaeota archaeon | reverse complement strand
TATCCTGAAAATCATACACTTTTAACTCCAGATACTGCAGTTATAGGTGGCTTATTAGATGAAGAATCTTGGAAGAATGGTGGATCTTGGCTATATTCTGTTCACCGAATGGATGGTGATCATTTGATAGGTTTTATTCACGCAGAGGATCATTGGTACCCACGCAATCCAGATGGAATCGCATGGAAATCTATAGCTGTTACTCAATCCTTTGATAATGGTATATCATGGACTGAAAGTCAGCAAATAATAACCGCTTGGAAAGAAAAACCAGAGGAACCAACATGGGGAGGTGCTGGTGATTTTTGTGTAATTAGAGATGAAAACAATTCTCGTTGGATGTGCTTTTATGCAGAACAAGGTAAGTATAGAGGTAATATCATGCATATGGCTATTTCAACAGATCCGCTTGCAGCACCTGGAACATGGAAAAAATGGGATGGCAAGGATTTCACAATTGAAGGTTTAGGTGGGAAAGGTTCACCAATAAAAGTTATTTCTGATCATCCTGGATCAAATCCTTCTGTTAGTTGGAATACCTACCTACAAAAATGGTTAATGACTTGGCAAGGTTTTAATGGACGAATTTATTTGTCTGGTAGTGATGATTTAATTCATTGGAAACAAGGTCGAGTTTTGGTTTCACCATCAACAGATCGTATTGTTTGGTATCCAACTTTAATTGGAGAAGGCGGTGATACTGAAATGGGTCAACATTGTTACTTATATTATGGTGATTTTGCTTCAGATAGGAGCTCACGGATTTTTTATCGACGGACAATTACTTTTTTTTTATGATGTTAAAGAGAAAAGGTTACAATGAGAATAATATCAAAAATTTATTTTATGAACTCGTAATATTGCCGAATAAAATCATCCCATTGAGACAATTGTTTTAGCAATTTTTCTTGTTGATAAGTCATATTTTCAGCTAACCTAATCATACCTGCTTCATCAGCTACTTTACGAGTGTTTTCAAGTAGGTTTTTAGCCTTTTGAAGATCAATCTCAATTTTGGAATTTTGAGCTTTTAACCATAGAGTAAGAATTTGCAAATTATTTACCTCGAGTCGAAGATGGTAAATATTTTGTTTCTGAGCTAATTCAGATAATTCTTTTATATAAAATTCTAGTTCTTCAAGTACTTGTTCATTTCCTGAAATACTATACTCATTCATCAACAATTCACAGAGTGTGATTAAAGCTACAAGCGGATATCCATGTTTAGTAGATTTCTCTTCGACAACTTTAATTAAAATATCAATAGCTTTTATCCAATCCCTCGGTCGAGTACTTGTTTTTAATACAAGTGCTTGTGCAGTTTGATATGTTTGTTCAAAATAAATAGTTGGATGAGATTTTACAAATTTCTCTAATTCTTCAAGGTAGTTCATATATAATTCAGAGTCATTTTTATCAATTGAAATTTGTATTAGGGTGAATAAAGACATAGCTATAAAGATATCTCTATCATATTTTTTGAATAATTCTAAAGCTTGGTGTGTATACTCGAAAGCTAGATTATATTCACCTTTAACATGATACGTTTTACCCATTTCAAAATAAATTGAATAAAGACTGACTGGTTTTCTGCCATCTTTGAAAGTATCTAGCATGTAAAAGCAAATCTCTAAAACTCTATCAAATTCTCCTTTATCAAATAAAGCAAGTATTAATACGCTTGAGAAAATATTTTCACTGAAGAAATCATTCTTTTCTTTAGCTAACTTTACAGCTTCTGTTAAGTACTCAACTGATTTATTGATATCCCCTTCAGCCATTTCGATAACTGCTTTTCCCATTAAAACAAGCCCCCTCTCTTTATGGGTTGTTTCTTCTTCTACTAATGGGATGACTTCTTTAAATATTATAATTGATTCTTCTATCTCGCCCATATTCCAATGTAAAATTCCTTTGAAGTACTTTATCCAATCTGAATTTGATCCAATTTTGTTGCAATAATCTATAGCCATATCTGCATACTTCATTGATAATTTAAAATTACCAGTCCCTCTATAATTCTCAGCTAATCTTAAAGCAAAATCCATTATAAAATGGTCATTCTTACTTTTCATTGCTAGTTTGTATCCAATCTTATAGTTTGCAATAGCTTCTTCATATGAATCAGTCTGAAAATTACAAAGGCCAAGCAATCCATAGAATCTCATCAATAGTAAACTATCATCTAATGATTTAGCAATAGTGAATCCTTCTTGAGCTATTTTTAATGCTTCCTTTGGATCACCCATCCATGATAAACACCGGCTTTCAAGATGGAGTAAATGCACTTTGCGAATTCTATAATCATAACTTGCTGATTTTAGAGTTTTCATTAACATTTTTTCTGTTATTTTTATTTGTTCTAAACAATTCATATATTGTTGTGCATATAATATGCAATTAGCTTTTACAATATAAGTATCAATTAAAAGTAATTTATTTTCTGATTTAATGCTTGCAGGAACAATTTCTTCTATTGAAGCTAGACTTTTTTCCCAAAATCCTATGTTAGCGTTAAGAAGAGCATCAATTAATTTCCCCCTAATAGTATATTCTTGGGAGTGTTTTCCTTTATTAAATTCAACTGTTTTTTCAATTGCTTCTTTTAATTGCCCATTATCTCTTAAATTGATTATTTCTTGAAGATCTTTATTCTTACCAGTAAACATTCGCATCCCCCAAAAAAGATTTTGAATTTACTTGCTATCAAAGATATAATTATGTCATTTGAAAATAAATTTTACTTGAAAAATAAAGAAAATGAGAAATTTATTTGTGAATAACTTTTATCTCATCTCTCTTTTTATCTTTTAATAATTCTTGAGTTTCAACTTCAAGAATATCTAATCTAATCTCTCTTTCTATAGATCGCTGTCTACTTTCAAGTTCTGCTTCAAGCAAATAAAGAAAAGTTTGTTGTTGATTATTTTCTTTTGAAAATTGAATAATAGTATTAATATCTTTATCAAGGTGCTCCAAATCCTTGTTTGATATATCAGTTAACGATCCTGAATAATCAATGTCTAATGTAGTAATAATTAAATTTAGAATTGATTCCATCAAAACAGAATTATTGTCAATTAATTCGTTAAAAGAGGTTATTAAGCGTTTTAACTCCTTTTCGCCAATTAATGCTAACTCTCTTGAAGTATATTTTTTCCAAGAAAAGCTTGCTTTTTTAATATCAATTTTTTTTCTAAGGTTTTTAATTGGGGTAGAATCAGTTTCTAAGTTTCCATCTAAACTAGCCAGTTTTTTTTCTAATTCTTTTATTCTCTTTTTTTTGCGCTCATAATAGGCTTTTTGCCTTTCAGCGTTTGTAGCATATTTCCTGGGGCGTCCACCTTTATTTACTTCATCATTCATTTTCATACACAATTATAAGTTATATTATCAAATATTAAATAGTTTTGTATTAAAACAAATAATTATTACAAAACAACATGAAAAAATTAAATAATGTTTTATAATAAGACAAATATTTAGCAAATTTTGAAAATAAAAAAAGACCAGAAGAATCTCTGGTCAATATAGATAAATTACGTTGGAACGCAGTTTGGCAATTCATAATTGTGATAACTGGTAGTGCCAAATAAATGATATGATTCGTATACTCCAAAAGGAAGAAGCGCCCAATAATTAAGAAATGCTGTTCTATCGATTAGCGATGAAAATGTGATCCTTAAGTCATCATCTGCAAATACACGACCTACTTGACTATTGACGTAAGTGCATATATAAACAGTATAACCTGGCATATACTCATAAGAATACCCTAATGGAATCAAAAGTTGTTTTTCCCATAAACGTTCTTCTGCATCATGAAACTTGTTGATTATATCATTTAAAAGATCAGGCATATCTTCTTCAGATGTTGTTTCTACTGCCAATAAATATTGTTCTAACTCCGTGACCATTTTGGTAAATTTATTATCACTATGAAAAACTATAGTTTGATCGATTGAAGTCAAAGATGTTACTAAGCTGAAAAGATCATATTCGTATGGTCTAGCTAAAGCTGGTCCATAAGCGAGATCATAATCTCCCATATACATACGAGCTATCATTGCATAAGGGTCTTGATAATAAATGGTATTTACAATTAATCCAAGATTTTCTGCTTGAAATACCATATCCTCCATAATCATTTGTACATATGGGCTTGGTGCATATATTATAAAGTCAATTTCTTCTGGTTCATTCGCATTTATTGTTGCAATCGTAGCTACCGGTAAAAACACTAAAAATATTATTAGAATTGCTTTTTTGTGTTTTAACTGAATCATTATCTCCTCCGTTTTGTCTTGTTATAAAACATATTACAATACTTAATAATAAATATTTTGTAATGCTTTATAGTATTAAGACAAAACAACTGACTTTTTTTAATCTAGTAATTCTAATTACTTAAATATCATCTTGATTAATAGAAGAAGTAAGTGATATTATGGGAGATCATTTTATAATTTCAATTCATAATTGGACTGAAGAAATACTTCAAGAATTAGCTGAATTTACCTTTAAAATTTGGAAAGAAAAAAGATCAGAAATACAATTGGAAAGGGTAGTGAATTGGTTCAAAAGATTGGATTTAAAATATCCACCTCTAGCAATAACAGCTTCAATAGGAAAGAAGATAATTGGATGGATATTTTTTGCTCAGATGACTCCTTCAGAAGCTGAAATAAATCCCTGGGCGTTGAATGGGCATCCAATTGTTTTGCCAGAATATGAAAATGATTTCACCATCAAGCAAAAACTTATAGCTGAAGCAATAGAAATTGGAAAATCAAATGGATTAACTACAATTGAACTTGGTTATAGGGAAAGCGATAATGAAATCAATTATAATTATGAATCACTTGATATGTTATTAATTGAGCGAAATTGTCAAATGAGATATGAACTTACAAATCAAGATAATAACATTATTGATTTTTCAGAAAACTATAATGTAAAACCAATTGATGAATTAGATAAAGAGCTGCTCTATCAGTGTTTTCTTGAAACATTTAGATCATCACAAGATGAATGGATGTTGAATAAAACAGATAATGAAATCCATGATTACTATCAAGAAATTGTTTTAGAAAGTGATTTTCCATTAATTTCATCAGCTTCTATAGGCATTTTATCTAATAATCAAATCATTGCTTTTTCAGTTGTTCGTGAATCCCATGGGGATAAAAATGGTCATCTTTGGATAATGGGTGTTCATCCTAACTTTAGACATAGAGGTTTAGGTAGAAAAATAATCCATTACATTAAATCAATTTTAAACAAGGGTGGTTACAAAAACACTACCCTAAACGTGAGTTTGTCTAATGAACCTGCATTAAATCTCTATCTTTCAGAAGGTTATGAAAAAGTATGGACTCAAGCTTGTTATAATTGGAAAGCCAAAAAATAAAATAATCAAATTTCTTTTCTGCAAATTAATGTATAGTGAAATAGTAAAATAGAGTTAAATCTATTTTACATACTTCTTTAACCATTGGGCAATTATATCAGTCATATCGAGGTTTCCATGATCTTGCCCTTCAAGTCGATGATATTCAATTTTATACTCTTCTTTCTTAAGAGTTTCAATAAATTCATCCGTGCTTTCAATTGTAACAGAGCGGTCAGCAGTGCCATGAATAATAAGATAATCAATATTCTTTGATTCTCCAATGAAATTTCGCATATCATTTTCTGCCTTACCATCAAAATGTGGAAATCCAGCAGCAATGATTGCTCCTTCAAAAAGCTCTGGGTGTTTAAATGTCATTCGCCAAGCTCCATAACCACCCATGGAAAAGCCCATAATTAAAGATGAAGTTATTTTAAACATCTTTTTTATTTCATTGATTATATCTACTGTATCAAATTCTGATTGACCAATCCAATTATCACTTAGATGTCTTCCTTGAGGAGCAATAAATATTAATTTTGAAGAACCAATATCACCTATTCTTTTCCCTACTCCATTAATAAAACCAACTTCATCTACTCCACTACCATGCATTAGAGTCATTAAAACATATTCTTTATCTGGATTGAAATCTTTTGGAAGTCTAATTGAATAAGGTTGCAAAGTACCATCAAAAGGTGATTTAATTGCAGAACGAAGATAACCCTCTGTATTATATATTGATTTATGTTTTTTAGAAATATCAATTAGATTTATGAGATCATTAAACGCTTCACTTATATCTTTCGGATCTTCTCTTGGATGGAATTCATCAATCATTTGCTTTAATTTTTGTAATTTAAAATTTAGAGAATGTATGCTATTGATAATTAATGGATTGTCGCCTATTTTTTCAAGTGCGTGAATTTTCTCAGCTATTTCATTGACAGTGTTTGGAGTATATTTGTAAACAGTCTGACTCCAAATTTCATTATCCAAAATTAATTTTATTATATATGATTGATTAATGAGATTTTTTGGTTTGGTTTTCTCTTCTAAAATATTTCTTCCTGCTTTTAGGTTTACTTTCGAATCAAAAGTTTCAATTATCTTTTCATCTAAATCTAAAATTTGTATTGATAATTTTCCTTCTTTCTCGACAGGTGAATAAACATAAACCTTCATACCAATTTCATCTTTGGTTATCAATCGGTTTTCAACCAAACCTGCAAGTTTTAGTTTAGAGTCTTCTGAGAAAGTATATTTTACAGGAACAAATCGTCGATAATTTGTTAGCTCTGAATCTGAATGAACATCTTCTATAAGTGATACAAATTTCCTCGTTATTCTATCAATGTGACTAACATAGTGAATATAAAATCCACTTATTTCATCAACTAAAGGATCAAATGGTTTAAGGAAATTAAAGGGAATATTAATCTCATATTTTGCAATCATTTTTTCTTTATCTATCTCTATATTAGGAGTTATTTCATTTGTAGCGCCAAGATAATAAGTTCCATTATGATTAACCAAGACTCCTTTTGGTGCTCCTTCTTCCATTGAAAATCCTAAACTATAAAATCGCTGAGTGTCTAAACATTCTTCTTTTTCTGATCCTTCTGGCATAGCAAAATTCATATAGAATCCATCGCCATAGCGCCAAGATCTATTCCCATCTAAGAAATGTTCATCATGTACAGTAGCTTTTATTTTAAAGTAATATCTATCAAAAGAAATTTGCAAATTAACTTCTGGTAATTCAGCTTCGGAAAATTCTAATTCGACATCTGTCCATTTATTTTCAACTAAAGTAATAGCTTTCTTTTTGTGAGTTGTTGATAACTTTTCTTTTATTCTATTCACTAAGACTTGGTATTTTTCTTCTTCGCGAATTTCATGAAAAATAGTATCCCGTAAAAAGAAAAATAACCAATTATATCTTGTGCCAATTAAACTTCTAAAAAAATCAATTAACTTCTTTTCTTCATCTGAAAATTTAATAATGTTTTCTAAATTGAACATATCTTGAAGAATATTGATATTTTCCATTACTTTTTCTTTTGCAACCATATAAGCTTCATATTCTCTTTCTTGTTTTAATAAATCCATAACATCTTTCAATATCTTAACCAACTTTTTTTATCTAATTTTATAATTGACTCAAATATCTAACTTGATAGTTTGTATTTAAAATAATCATTACTCTTGGATAATTGTTTCAAAATTTTAGAATATAAGTGATTAAAATTTCATAATTTGTTTTAATAAATATTTAAAATCATTAAAGAAGTAGATACCATTAGGAGTTCGGTTATAGTATGTTAAGAAAATTCATTTCAGATTCAGTAACAACCCCTGGTAGCTCTCCAGTATTTGGGAATCCGGGAGATTTCGGATTAAATTATGATGATGTAACTTTCAAAGTAATAGATGGTGTAAAATTATCAGGCTGGTTGGTGAAAGGGAATACTGACAAAGTGATTATTTTCACTCATTTTGGCATACAAAGTAGTAGAAGTGGATACACACCAAAAGGAAAGGGGATAACTAGACCATATAATAAGAAAATTGAATATATGTATACTATAAAGCACCTAATTAACGAAGGTTATACTGTTTTAATGTATGATTTAAGAAACCATGGCAATAGTGAAAAAGGGACAATTCCTTGGATAGCTGGTGGAGTAGAAGAATATAAAGACGTTTTAGCAGCTGTTAATTTTATTAATACACACAAGGATTACAGGAATAGCAAAATTGGTCTTCTAAGCTTTTGTATGGGTTCAGTAGCTACAACTTATGCATATGGAATTGAAAATGGCCTTCAAAATTTTAAAAATATCAAGGCTTTCATAGCTAATCAACCAATTGTTATCGCAGATTTTGTAAAAGGATATGGCTTCCCTGATAAAATGGTTAAACGAGCTAATGAGTATAATATGAAGCGTGGCGGTGTAGATTTATATGCTTCTTGTTTACCGCATGTAAAAGATATATCAGTTCCCACTATGTTAGTGCAAGCAGAAGGAGATCCATGGGCGAATCTAGATTGGATTAAAGAGTTTTATAATGAGTTACAAGTAGAAAAAGAAATGTATTGGATAAAAGGAACAAAGAAAAGATTAGAATCCTATGATTGGTTTAATCATACACCTGAACCAATGTTGAATTTCTTTAAAAAATATTTTTAATAATTAATTAAGGAGTGTAGATAAAGCAAATGTCATCTATTGTAGCTATTGTGAAAGGAGAACGAAGTCTTGATTCCGTATTTAAAGCAATTAAACTGATTCCATTTAAAAAAGCTCTAGAATCTTATGATACGGTTCTAATAAAAGTAAATCTTATAACAAGTCATACATACGAGACAGGAGTAACCACAGATCCTCTAGTTGTTGAAGCGGTAATAACTGAAGTACAAGAGCTAGGTAAGAAAGCAATTGTGGTTGAAACCGAGGGAGGAATAACCTCACCAGATACGGCAATCCATAAAACAGGTATGATGGAGGTTATTGAACGACTAGGATCTGAATACATCAATATGCGAAAACTTGATGACAAAGTTGAATTGAAAGTTGAGAACCCTCGCGCAATAAAGAAATTCAAAGTTGCTAAACTTGCAGTAGATTCACCTATCATCACTGTACCTTCTATGAAGACACTACAACATACAACAATCACTATGGGATTGAAAAATATGTTTGGAATGCTTACGACCCGAAATAAATTTTCATATCACGTGTACGGTATGAACAATGTCATCTATGATATATGCAAAACATTGCCACCAAAACTAAGTGTAATAGATGGTTTCTATGGTAAATCCGGTGGAGGGCCATGGAGTGGTGATGCTATCAAGATGGATACTATTATAGCTAGTGTTGATCCGATTGCCGCAGATGCAACTGGTGCAAGATGTATCGGTTTAGATCCGGAGACAATAGACCACATTCGCTGGCTTCACGAATCTGGTATTGGCACTATGAATGACATTGAAATCGTAGGCAACAAAATTAGTGATGTATATCAAAAATGGGATCTTTGATACAAAGTAAAAAAGTTGAATAGAACATCAAAAATTCTCTTTATTTCTTTTTAATAATCCCCTTTTCCATCTCATGCCAAAAATAACTCGTAAAGGATTAAGGTATTTGATCGGCATAAGGAGAATTACACAAGCAGTAAATGATGTTACAATAATTATTAGATATTTAACTAAAAAATACATGTTCAATTGAACAATAAAGAAACCAATTACCACAATAATGGTTTGATGAATAACATAAAAAGGCATAACAAGTTCATTCATAAATTTCCTTGCTTTATTATCACGATTTAAGAATTTACTACCAAGAGCAAAGAGAGAAATCAAAACACACCAACTATAATATACTGCTACAAATAAAAAGAGAAGATTCTTTATGTTTTCATCAATGTTGAATTTTGGAAGAAAGAACAAAAACACTCCACTAATTAATACAACAATTAATGCTGCTATTGCATGTTTTTCAATTGTGTTTTTAAATTTAATATTTGTAGCTATTAAATAACCATAGATGAAATAAATCAAGTATGATATAACTGTCCAAGCACCGAAAACAAAAATATGTCCCCCAGTTAAAGCGTTAACTAATTCAAATATTATAATCGGTATTGGGAAAAGAAAAATCATCACTGGTTTATTCAAGATATTTGTGAATCTATCGAGTTTTACAAGATTCTTATCTTTACTATAGTAGATGGTCAATGGTAATGTGATTAATGAGATAAAACAGAGTACAAGTAAAAACCATAAATGTAAACCAAAATAATCGAAATCCCCTCCAAATCCATATCGTCCATTGAACATTTGGCGATAGAATTCAGAGAATGTACCTGTAAAATCACCATGAGAAACTCTTTCGAGATAAATTTGAAGTGGAATATGGGTAAACAATCCAATAACAAAAGGAACTAACAATCTAATTACTCTGTCTAAAGCATATAAACCACCTTTCACATTTCTTAAAGCATAAAAAGTTACCATACCAGCAATCATGAAAAATAAAGGCATACCCGGACCACCTAAGTAATAAATAAAAGTAGTCATTCCCTCACTTTGCTCGCTAAGAGGTACATCAAGAGGCCAATTATTTTTAATGTGCCAATCTAATGTATCAAAAAATCTTGCGCAATGGAATATAAAAACAAGCAAGATACCTATTATTCTCAACCAATCAAGATCATATCTCCTTTCAAAAACTCTTGCCACAGTTTGAGATTCTTCTTCTATTGTAGTCATTAATTCTCATCAAAAAGTACTAATATAAAATCAATTTATTAATAACCTTTTTTGATAAAAAGGATTAGCTGAATTAGTTACATAAGCCACTGGTTATGTGAAGATTTTATACCAGTAATTGTTAAAAGAGGGCATTAAAAAATCAATCTCAGTCATTTTCGATTTCTAGATTTTGCAATAAAACAGGATAGTTAGGGATATTTTGTAATGCTTTTGTTAGAACACCTGGTTTTATGATGATTGAATCTAATTCTTTTTGTGAAAACCACTTGAATTTTAGTTCAAGTATTTCATCTTTGTAGAAAGGGTCATCACCTAAATCATCTTCTATTCCAAT
>JAEORJ010000395.1 GCA_016840945.1 Candidatus Gerdarchaeota archaeon | reverse complement strand
GGACCACAAGAAATAACAGAAGCAGAAGAGCAGAAAATGATTGCTATTAAAAAAGAATTAGGCAAACCTTTCTGCCAATGGTGTGGTTATTGTAAACCAGGATGTCCAGAGGAAATTGATATTCCGTCCATTATTAATGCTAAATTGATGTTTAAACTCTGGCCTGAAGATGCGATGAAAAAGATGTATAGTCGCTTACTTGAATCAGCAAAAAAATGTGCTGATTGTGGCGCATGTGAAGAAGCTTGCCCATATAAACTTCCCATACGTGATATGATGGATGAAGGTATTAGATACATAGAATCTAAGGTGACCTAGTTATTTTATTGGAAGTAATTAAATGACAACTAAAAATAAACCATTAGTATTAGGTATAGTTGGTAGCCCAAGAAAAAATGGTAATACAGAATTACTAGTTGATGAAGTTTTAGCAGGAGCTAAAGAAGCTGGGGCAGAAACCAAAAAGATAATTCTAAATGATTTGAAAATTTCCCCTTGTCAAGCTTGTAATAATTGCCTTAAAATTAAGAAATGTATAATTGAAGATGATATGGCGTCTTTGGTTGAATTAATGGAGAAAAGTGCTATTTGGGTTTGGGGTACGCCAGTATATTGGTGGGGGCCAAGTGCACAATTTAAGGCATTCATTGATCGATGGTACGGTGTTTCTCGAGATATTTTCACTGATAAAAAAATCATTTTAACAATCCCATTAGCTGCAAGCGAATACTATGCTAGATATACAGTGGGGATGCTTGAGGATATTATCCCGTATAGAAATGCTATACTATTCGAAACTATAGTGGCTTCGGGTGTAGGTGCCAGAGGTTCTGTGAAGAATAAACCAGAATATCTAATAAAAGCAAGAAAAGCTGGAAGAAGAGCAATAGAAAAAGATAAGTGAAAAATAAGATTTCACCAATAATGATAGAAAATTAAATACTTTCATTAAAATTTTCACTATACAAGAGTAAGAATAGCTTTTTTATCCCAATATTGTTTTTTATCTTTAGGGGTAATAAGTTATGGATAAAATTACTCTAGGAAAAAGCGACCTAAAGATCTCAAGGATTGGTTTGGGTACCTTAGCTTTTGGTCATAGATCAAAAGGAATACAAGATAAAAATGAAATCTTTAATTGCATTAATTATGCAATTGACAATGGCATTAATTTTATTGATACTGCTGAAGAATACTCAGGCGGATTAACAGAGAAATATATTGGTGAAGTATTAAAAGATCGAAATGAACGTGAGAATATAATTATCTCAACTAAAGTATCTCCGGTTCATTTGGGATACAAAGAGGTTATCAAAGCTGCTAATCATAGCCTTGAGAGATTACAAACTGATTATATTGATCTTTATCTTGTTCACTGGCCTTGGCCATATTCACCCATACCTGAAACCATGCGTGCAATGGATGAGTTACTTGCTGATGGTAAGATTCGTTATGCAGGTGTTTCTAACTTTAAGAATCATGAAGTTGAATTAGCAAATAATAGTTTGAAAAATGGTGAAATAATAGTTAATCAAATAGAATATAATCTAGTAAATCGGATTATTGAAAAAGAAATGATACCTTACTTGAAGAAAAATGGCATAGATATTATGGCTTATAGCCCTCTACTAAGTGGCTTTTTAACTGCCAAATATGATGAAAACACCACTTTTTCTGAGAATGATTTTCGTAACTATGACCCACATTTCAAAAATAAAGAGAATTTAGTGCAAGCTAAACCATTATTTGATCTTATGAAAGTTATTGCTAAAAATCATAATGCTACTCCAGCTGAAGTTGCTATAAATTGGTTACTAAAAGATGATTTTGTTATTCCGATTCCCGGTGCAAAAAAGACCAACCATGTTGATAGTAATATTCATGCTACTCAATGGAAATTAACCAAGGATGAAATAGTCCAGTTGACAGCTGTATCTGATAAATTAGATTTTGATTTGTTCTAAAAACAATTGATTTTTAATATCAAAAAAAAGTGACAACTTAAATGGTATTAAGTTGTCGATTTCTCTTCTTTTTCATCTATCAAATCTTTAGTTGTACGTCGGAAAAGTAGGAATCCAACAATACCTGATATTATAGATGCTAATAAGATAGCTATTCTTGAGATGCCTAAAAAATCAAGATTTACACCAAAAGATAATACTGCTATAAAGTTGGACATTGTAAAACCAATACCCATTAAACAAGACATAGCAACTAAATGTAACCAACTTACATTAGCTGGTTTTACAAATAATTTTGCTCTATGGGATATGAAAGTGGTTAAAAACACACCAATAGGTTTACCGAGAACTAATCCTAAGAAAATACCCCAAAAAAGCCTACTGCTAAAAGGATTAATTGTTAGTTCAAAGAAATTTATCCCTGAATTTGCCAATGCAAATAATGGTACTACTACATATGCTACCCAACCCATCATTTTATGTTCTATAATCTCTATTGGCGCCCTAATATTTCTGCAACCATTTTCTAAAGCTTGAACTTGTGAGATAACTCGAGTATAACAAGATACTTCATCTGTGCTTGTTGAAATTTCTGAAATGCTATTCAATGATTTTTTACTTATATCATAAAAATCATTTAAATCAATTCTTTTTGTTGCTGGGATAGTGATTGCTAGAATAACTCCTGCTAAAGTGGTATGTATACCAGTATACAGAATACTAAACCATAATCCTATTCCTGGTATAATATAAAATAATAGATTTCGAAAACCCAACCTATTAAAAGCAACCAAAATCCCAATAATTGCTAAGCTAACTAAAAAGTATATCCAATTAAATGTATGAGAATAAAAAATCGCTATTAAAATAATCGAACCAATATCATCTATAATAGCCATTGAAGTTAATATCAAACGTATTTTCTTTGGAACTTTATAACTAAATAACGATATAACACCTAATGCTATAGCAATATCTGTCGCAACTGGTACACTCCATCCTTGAAAGGTCTCCATTGAAGGATGATTAATACTCATGAATATAACTATGGGAAAAATCATTCCACCTAGAGCAGCTACAATTGAGAATGCTGCATCTTTAATATCATTCAAACCACCAATAATGATTTCACGTTTAATTTCTAATCCTATTACAACGAAAAATAGGACCATAAGACCATCATTTATCCACCAAATCAATGGCTGAGAAACTGAAATTGCAGAACCAAAACCTATGGATATTTCTACACTCCAAAAATCAGCATAAGAATAATCAAATGGGATGTTAGCCCATATTAATCCAAGAATAATACAGATTAGAAGTATCTTACTGCTATTAGCTTCTTGTTGAATAAATCTTTGTAATGGTGAAATAACCCTAGCAATTGGTGGATCTTTAACAGTTCGGTAAATCTTTCGATATCTATCACTCAATATTATCAGCATCCTCAAACATTAAGCTTAAAAGATGAGAGTGCTGATTTATCAATATTTTTCTCATTAACAAAAGTAATAGAAAATGAAATGGAGTTTTTTAAGTGATAATTATTTTTGTAATCCATTTCAAACATAAGGGACCATTATAATCTGATTCACTGGCTGGTGGAATAACTAACCGTAAATAACCTGTACCACCAACAGTATAATTTGTAAGATACTCATTATCCATTGCATAAGCTAGAATATTTGATTCATCAGCTATTATTTCGGAAATGCTGAAGTGTATTTGATAGCTATCATATGCTTCGAAAATAATCGTTGTTGCTGAAGTATTAATATTTAAAATATTAGTAACTAAATATGAAATACTTACTCCTTGATATACAGCTTCAAAAGTTGTTGAACCACGAATGGTATATTTTTCTTTATGAGTAGGCATTTCAAGAAGCTCTGACAAGGTAATGTTAAAATCATCACCAATAATATTACCGGTAATTTGTAAGGACCATTCAGCATCAGGGTGAGGTCCTAAATCATTATTCGAAATTCCCAACCAAATACCAATTCCTGTTCCTGATCCAACCAAAATGATAATAACTACTATTAGACTAATTTTTGTGATTTTATTCATCAGTTATATCATCCAAGTTTTGTTTGTGGAGTGTAATTTGTAATCAGTAAAGACGTCATGTTTAATAATACATATCGCTTGTTTTTTAGTTGAAAATGACGCTAAAGAATAAAAAAATTACTCTAATTATTATATTAAGTACAATAATAATTTCAGGTACAACCCTAGGGATAGTTTTACCTTTATTATTATCCGATAAACAAGAAGCAAGTCTTTTAACTATTTTCACGAGCAGTCATGATATAATCTCAATTACAGATTCAGAATTTATTTCACTAACAAATAGCACTAAAGTAATCTCAACCTACAATTTATTGGAAAATTATGATAGAGAGAATTTTGAGTTCTTAAAAATCATTGCTGAAATAGATCAGGCAAATGTTTATTCTTATGAAGATTTAAGCAATTCCAGTATTAGTTTGAAAACTGAAGGATTTCAATTTGAGCTAAATAGCGAAATTATCAACAATGTTCAAGGGATAGCCATTGATATTCAATATTCCACAGCTGATATTACACCTACAATTTATCATTACCTTTCATTCAATGGTTGGGATACAGAAGGAAAGATAGTAGAATTAGAGAATACTACAAACATCAATAAAACGTTGGTAATTTTATTAGATAGTTTTGGTTGGACTTTTTGGACTAATTTAAGCTCTCTTGGATTAGTGAATTTTATTATTGACCCAATGTTCATTCAACCTGCATTAACAACCTATCCTTCAATCTCTAATGTTGGAGCAGCATCTATTCTTTCTGGTTTTTGGCCAAAATCTACGGGTATTACTATACGACAAGATCATCAATTATTGGTGGATACAATTTTTGATGTTGGAAGTAAAAATAACTATATTACAGAGTATATTGAAGGAAATGTTGGTTTCTTAAATTTAGAAGCTGATTATGAGCATTGGCTAACGGATTTAAATGCTGATGGAAATATTGATGATGAAATTTATGCTGAAGCACAAGAATCAATAGGGCAAAATAGAAGTGATTTATTATTCGTTCATTTCCATGGAATAGATGACAGTGGTCACATGTATGGTCCAAATTCAACTGAGTGGTTATCTAAAGTTATAGAGACTTTTACTATAGTTAATAACTTAATTGATTCTGTAAGTAATGATACTTTAATTATTATTACTGCTGATCACGGAATGCATCTGGGTACTTCTAACGATGATTATAGATTAGGTGTTCACGGTGAATGCTGTTTTGAAGATATGGTTATTCCACTAATTGTTATACAAAAATGAAACAAAATAAAAAAAGAAGGAAGTTGTGAAAAATCACAATTTATCCAGTTATTTTCTTCTTCTAATAATTACTGAAATTGCTGGCATACTAATTAATGCAAAAATTGCAGTGCAAACACCAAATCCTGGAGCAACTACAGTGGTAGGTGCATCTATGGTTGTAATATGCAATTCATAACAATTTTTCATCCAAAAATTCGTACCTAAATTGCCACCAACTAGGCGCATTGGGCCACCATTAAAACCAAGATATTCTCCTCCAACTATCATTGCTAACATAGCTGGTTTATCACCTGCTAATTCAGACACATTAATTATTGCTAAGTTATCTGGTGCTACAGCTTCAAATTTAGTAATATTATCTAATGAGATACCAATAAAATCTAGAATGCTTAAAACACTTGGACCTTGAAATTCAGTTATTTCCTCATGATAGTATAAATCATATGTTAAGTAATCAATAGTTGTATATGTATCAGCAGTATCAGCTTCTATAGAAGTAATAAGTTCATCGTTTACAAAAACATGACACATCCATCGTTCTTCAACAGATATTTCAGTAACATTTCCAACCCACATATTACTGAAATAAGTATATTCATTATTGCTTGGGCAAACTAATCTAATAGCTCCTTCATCAGCCCAATCTGAATCTTCAAGATATGTACCATTTACAGCAAAGGCTAACAAGATCTTAATATCACTGACTTCTAATGGAGGTGGATGATAACTATAAACAATATTTGTTGCATTCAAGCTTTTGGAATAACCATCCTCTGCATAAAAGGTAAATTCACCTGCGTACCATGCGCCACCATAATTCTGAACTAATTGCAAGATATCAATACCAATAATAACTTGAGTATTATCTTTATATTCAATTGTTTGTTCATAAGCATAAAGATTACCAGCTAGTATTTCATCAACTAAATAACTAAGATTTAATTGCATTGTATTTGTTATACCGATTCCAGTTATGTTAATATCCCAATCTGGCACAGGACCACCTGGCAGTGTGGGGATTTCATATGCAGTAGGTTTAAATGTTGTTTCTGAAGATACATTATCATACGCAGAAATCGATAAAAAGGCATTATTTTTGATATTTACTTTAGCACCAATAGCTGCAACTGTTAGTAATGCTAATATTAACACTAATAACCTATTTTTTTCAGCTCTCATTCAATAATCCTCAAATTTTTTAAGGTAATATTTTCGACATGTTCATTTAAACATATCGTTGTAACTTATTTTTTCGAAATAACCAGTAAAGAGAGGAATATTCCTATCCATAGGAATATTTTAATTTTTTTAGTTTTAATTAAAGAAAGGAAGGAGTGATTAGGAAGATGCCATATGTAGAATCATTCGATGGGATAAAAATCCATTATGAGATTAAAGGTAATGGAATACCGTTAATATTATTGCCAAGCTGTGGAACTACAACTGATTATTGGAAATTTCAAGAACAATTAAGTGAGAAATACCAGTTAGTTGTTATTGATATTGCT
>JAEORJ010000394.1 GCA_016840945.1 Candidatus Gerdarchaeota archaeon | reverse complement strand
CTATTATGGTCATCATTGTTATTTGTGTTATTCTAATTATATATTTAAAAAATAATCTTAGATTATAATCTAAGGATTTTGGTTATTTAGGAATAAGAAAATAAGTTTTGAGTTTGAAATTAAATCTTAGTGCATCATCTCTTCAATCTTTTCTATAACAATTGTGCTAACTACAATACAAGGTTTTTTTATCGTACACAATAACAATAGTTACAATTGTGATGTTTGCAGTAATTAAAATGATCATAGTTATCTAAAAATATAAACGGAAAAAACTTGAATAAGGAAATTTTTCTAAGAATTCCTTTATTATTCTTTTCTTCGACTCCATGCAACCGTTTGCTCAAAATGGTGTGCCTTTCCTACAATCCAAAAGATACCTAATACGAGGAAAAACATCAAAACTGTAAAAACTAATGCGTCAACTCTCAATTTAACCCCTCAAAAAAATGATAATTAATCCAAATTGAGATTATCAATCCATTTTCTCCTCTCTGTTTTGGAATTATCTTATGTGTTGCTACTTAAGAAGCTGATTTCTAAAAATATTATATTTCTAAAATAGAAATATGTGATGGTTATAATTTTTTAGACATTTAAAATAACTAATTTGAATTCAGGGTCATAGATTGTCTAATATAAGAATCAAAAATTCTAATAATCTGATTTTAGAAAAATATGTTTTTAGGCTTGATAGGTATGCTTTTGTTTGTCAAATGACAATTTATTATACAAATTCAATTATTTTGATTGTCAAAATTAGCTTTTAATTCAAAATATTGAATGTGTATTGATGTTGAGCAAATATGCAATAAAACTTAAATTTTAGAATGTATATCGCAAATCTTAATAAAACGTACATTTGGAATTAATATGAGCTGGTTTGTTATCGCATTGAACATTACAATAGTTTCTATTGCCAGCCTAATATGTTTGCTAGGCTGGAAAACTCTAAAAAGCATTAGACACTTGAATATGGGAAAATCTTTCTGGGTGCCCATACTTGTGTCAGGTTTTTCCTTCTTGATTGGCTCTATAATAACAATTTTTAATGAAATGGGCTTTATGCTTGCCACAATTTCTAATGAAATAATACAATTTACTCAGCTTCTTGCTCTTTGTTCTCTATCAATAGGTATTTACTGCTATTCTAAAGAGATTAGAAAAAATTTATCTGAGAAAATCCTTATCTCAGAGGCTATTTCTGCACAGAATGACGATCCAGAGGTTGAAGTCATTCCTGCATCTACCATTGATAATGTGAATAGTAGCTCAAATGGGCTAAGACTCAAAGCTGTTTCAGGATGCAATCATCAATTGGGTTATTTACGTACTTTTCCAATCAATGCTTCTCTTCCTGAAGAATGTTTAAATTGCGATAAGGTAATGAAGTGCAAGCATTATTAATTTAGTATTTCTAAATTTAGATCCAAATAATTCATATGCCTTTATAGTGGTGTATGCTATTTGATCCTTAGTTTTGTTGTAAATTATTTTTATTAAGAATTATGAGTAATATTATATGATGATTTTAGCTAATTCCTTTGCTCAATTACATATTAAATCCAAGATTTCGTATGTCATATACTCCATTTTTTGTTTCTCTTTAAAACCCGATTCTTCAAGTTGCGTTTTTATGCTTGACAGAGTTTTTCTTAGAAATCAGGATATCATTAAAATCATAGATACCTCCAAAAAACCCAAAGCAATTGGGTTTAGCTGCTATTGATTCGCATTATCTTTAAGATAGATATTTTCTTTTTGTATTCTGTATTGCTTTATTCTATTTCTTTATTTAGGGACTTTGTACTACCACAAAAAACAAAAAGTGCAATTTTCTTTTTTGCTAGTTCTTTCTGGAATTTCATTGAATCAACTCTTTATTTGCAATATGTAGTATAAAAGAAAGTGAAAAGAGAATTTGTAGCGATAACTTACATATTCTCCTTTTGATCTTCTTGAACTCTGATTCTTAAGTTCGATACAAAAATTCGGATTCTTGGATAAGTCATCAGTAAGAGCTGTTTAGTTATTAGCCAATTTGAATTTGTAGCAAAATTAAAGTCTTCCAATTATCATTTATCGTAAGCATGGAAAGGTTAACATTAACTTCTATAAATCAATGAGCTTTTAGATGTAAAAAGATTAGTTTTAAGCTAAGGATTTGGAAATCTGCAAATTTGCATGCTTCCAACCCTCGTAATATTTTTCTGGTAGATGCTCACGTTTCCATCCTTTGGTTGCATAATAATTACGAAACCAACTTGTCAAACCAAGTGTATACGCATACTCATTAACTTTAGCTCGAAAAGCTTTCACGCAAGCTGCAAATAAAATTCCCGAATTAGTCCTTATAATTGGAGTATGGAAATAAGGAATAAAGAATACTTGTATTCTATCTTGCATATCCAAATATGGTTCACAAAAATGGTGTTCCCAATGGACTCTATAAAGGACCATGATCTTTTTTGACTCATAGATTATCTTTACTGGTTCAACATCACCTTCCCATTTAAACCAAAAATCTCTTTCAGTAGATCCTTCAATAAACATAACGTTGGTATAAGGCTGTGTCAATCTGAGTTGAGAAATAAAGGTAATACAATATTTAATATTTGATTT